>NZ_JBSFMS010000048.1:0-47901 GCF_053599675.1 Streptomyces sp. NPDC000880
GTGCCGGAGACCGCCTGACCGGAGCGGGCGATCACCCGGCTGCTGAACCCGCCCGCCCTTGAATGCCGGGGCGCGGGGCGCCCCCACACCCCCGCCGGACGCGGCAGCTTCGCGCCGCGGCCCATCGCCCACGGAGGCGTCCTGTGAGTCGGCCCGGCTTCGAGCCGTCCGTCGAGGCCGCCCGGGCCACGGACGCGATCCTCGACGACACGCTGCACGGTTCCCACCGCGGCGTCGTCGTGGACTCGCCGCCCGGGGCCGGGAAGTCCACGCTCGTCGTGCACGCCGCGCGGGAACTCGCCGCCGCCGGCCGGCCGTTGATGGTCATCGCGCAGACCAACGCCCAGGTCGACGACCTCGTCGTCCGGCTCGCCGAGAAGGAGCCCGCACTGGCGGTCGGGCGACTGCACAGCAATGAGCCCGATCCGTACGACAAGGCCCTCGACGAGCTGGACAACGTCCGCAAGTCCGCCAAGGCCGGAGATCTCGCCGGGCTGGAAATCGTCATTTCGACCGCCGCGAAGTGGGCGCATGTCCAAGGCGTCGAGCCCTGGCGGCACGCCATCGTCGACGAGGCCTACCAGATGCGCTCCGACGCGCTGCTCGCGGTCGCCGGACTCTTCGAGGCTGCGCTGTTCGTGGGTGACCCCGGTCAGCTGGACCCGTTCTCGATCGTCGGCGCGGACCAGTGGGCCGGGCTGTCGTACGACCCCTCCGCCAGCGCCGTCTCCACGCTGCTGGCCCACAATCCGGAGCTGCCGCAGCACCGGCTGCCCGTCTCCTGGCGGCTCCCGGCCTCCGCCGCGCCGCTCGTCTCCGACGCGTTCTACCCGTACACCCCCTTCCGCAGCGGCACCGGCCCCGGCGACCGGCGGCTCGCCTTCGGGCTGCCCTCGGACGGCTCGGGCCCCGACAGGGTGCTCGACGAGGCGGCCGATTCGGGCTGGGGCCTGCTGGAGCTGCCCGCGCGCCACACGCCTCGTACGGACCCCGAGGCGGTACGGGCGGTGGCCCTGGTCGTCCGTCGGCTACTGGACCGCGGGGGCGTGGCGACCAGCGAGCGGTCCGAGGAGCCCGTCCCGGTGACCGCCGACCGGATCGCCGTCGGCACGGCCCACCGCGACCAGGCGGCTGCCGTGCGGGCGGCGCTCGCCGAGCTGGGCGTCGCGGACGTGACCGTGGACACGGCGAACCGCCTCCAGGGCCGCGAGTTCGATGTCACCGTCGTCCTCCACCCGCTCTCCGGCCGCCCGGACGCGACCGCGTTCCACCTGGAGACGGGCCGGCTGTGCGTGCTGGCCTCCCGCCACCGGCACGCATGCATCGTGGTGTGCCGCGCGGGCGTCACCGACCTGCTGGACGAACACCCGTCCACGGAGCCGGTCCAGCTCGGCGTCACCGCCAAGTTTCCCAACTCGCCGAACTATCAACCAAGTGCCGATGGGTGGGAAGCCAACCACGCGGTACTAGAGCACCTGACCCCGCACCGTGTGCCGTGGCGGCTGTAGCAGTGCTCAAACTCGCCTGCTGCGTGATCACACACCGGCAAGTCCCCTCACTGAGCTGTTGACAGCAACGTCTCGTTGCTGTGTGTGACGAGAGGAGTGTCCGCCCCGGGGCCGATGCTGTCCCTACGAAGATTCCCGTTGACTGGTTTCTGCCGGGGAGGCGGGCGTGGCGCTCAGGGACAGGAGCTGGGGGCGTTTTGCGGTGCGGCCCTCGCCGGAGGACTGACCGCGCAGACGGCGTCCGAGCCAGGGGCCGAGGAATGCGGCCGCCCAGCGCAGTTCGGCTCCTGCGGCTTGCCAGCCTGCGGGTACCGCCTGTGGCGGCAGGGGGAGCGTCCAGGCGTCGTCGCTTCCGGGCAGGTGGATGGCTTGCGCGACGGCTGCGGCGATCCGCTCGTGGCCGAGGGGGCTGGCGTGGAGTCGGTCCGCGCTCCACAGCCGTGTGTCGGTGGCGACGGCCTGCTGGGCGGTTTCGGCGACCGCGACCCCGTGACGGGCGGCCGCAGCGCGGATGTGAGTGTTGAGGTCGAACACGCGGGACCTGATGGGCCGGGCAAGGGGCGCGATCTTCCCCACGTCAGGGAAGGTCAGGGTCACTACGTGGGCCCCTGCGGCCGTGAGCGCGGCGAACATCTCTTCCAGGTGCCCGGCCACCTCTGCGGCGTTGAACCGGGGCCGGAGCAGGTCGTTGACCCCGGCGACGACGGTGGCCAGGTCGGGGCGCAGGGCCAGGGCGGGCCCCAGCTGTTCCGTGCGGACCTGGCCGGCGACACGTCCTCGGACGGCCAGATTGGCGTACCGAAGCCCGAGGTTGACGGCGGCGAGGTGCTCGGCGAGCCGGTCGGCCCAGCCCCGTAGGCCGACGGTGTCGTCCCCATCGCCCAGCCCTTCGGTCTGACTGTCGCCCAGGGCGACGTAGCGCAGGTACTCACCGCTCGGCATGAGTCGTCTGCCTTTCCCGCAGGACCGCTGCGATCCGCAGGCACCAGTCCCGGTGGTCCTGCTCGAAGGACAGGCCGCGCAGGCACGTCAGGTACGGCCCGATCCGATCGCCTCGGCGGAGGAACTCCTCCTCGTCCGTATCGCCGCGCAGCTGCCGCAGCAGCTTGCCGAGAAGCTCGATCTTGGCCTCGGCTGCGGACGCTCGCTCTTCGAGCTGCTCGATCACCGGCACAGTGCCGATGCGGTCGGCGGCCTGGACCTTGACGAGCAGATCGTCGCGGATGAACGAGGGCTTCGATACAGCTGCGGCGAACTTCTCCAGCTCGGCGCGACCGGCGTCGGTGACCCGGAACAGCCGCTTGTTGGGCCGGCCCTCCTGGACCACCTGCCGACCCGCGACCAGCCCTTCCTTCTCCAGCTTGGCCAGCTCGGCGTACAGCTGCTGAGGCAGGGCATGCCAGAAGTTCGCGACGCCGACGTCGAACGCCTTCGCCAGCTGGTATCCGCTGTACTCGCCGTCCAGCAGCGCCGCCAGCACGGCATGTCGCAAGGCCATCGAAAGCAGCCCCTTCCCTAACCTCGTCCACCACACTGCACCATACGCAAGAAAATGACTAGTCACATCGTTGAGTATGAGGAGGGGCTGCGAGTTCGTTACGCCTACGCTGCCGTTACGATCTCTCCCCCTACCCACACGGCGGTCTTGTCTTTGGCGAGGGCCGCGTGGACGTCTTCGGGCACGTTCAGCGCCCTAGTGATCCCGTCCGCTCCCAAGTCGGCACGGATTCCGGCGGCTTTCGCCATTCCGGCGATGTCTCCAAAGTCCAGGAAGAAGGAGTACCGAGCCCAGGGCGCCAGATCGCGAAAGACCTTTACCGTAGCGCCGTGCAACTTCAAGAGGAGTTGCTTCTCTTCATCATTCTTCCCTTCCCAGAGGTCGCGCCACGTCTGCCCAGTCGCGCGGTACTCGTTCTCCCTCGCTTCGTATTCCTCCGCCGCAGCCTTCAAGCTGTCGCGCTTGCGGGTGAGCGTTGTGCGCATCTGCCAATATTCCACTTGGTCTTCCGCCGAGTCATACCGGCCCGCCGTGTAGTCCGCGTTAAGGCGCCTCAGCCGCGCCTTAACGGCTTCAAGTTCCTTCCTCGGGTCAATCATCTGGTCATTGACAAGCTCCATTACCTTGTGGTCGCCAAGAACGCTGAGGAAGGATTCGTTCACGAAGTCTTCGACCAGTGCGCCCGGTACGTTCAGCGGCCCCTGGCCGCACACCCCGGATGTGAGCGCCCTCGCGCACCGATACGTCTTGTACTCGTAGACTTTTCCGGCACTCGGACCGGTCCTCTTCGTGATGGTCTTGTACGCCTTATGGACGCCTCCGCCGCATCCGCCGCACTTTCCCACGCCAACGAGCATCGCGACACTCTTAGAGGGCGTTTAAGTAGTTTTGGCCCGATAAGAAACCTTTGCCTCTGCCTGCCTTTGGGGGGATTGCCCTGTAGACGCAGATCGTCACCACCGGGCTCATGCGCGTCGCCGTCCGTCTCATCCAAGTTCGGCATCAGAAGTCCGTCTGGTTTGAGAACACCGCAGAATCGCCCAAGGCTCAGCGGAACCGAATCCTCCGGCTCGTTCGTGCTCACGCTGTGCCGTGAGCACGCGAAAGCCGTACCCCAGCGACCTGTCCGACGCCCGGTGGGCCTTGATCGAGCCGACGCTGACGGCCTGGAGGAAAGCCCGGCTCGACCGCAGGCCCACCGGCCAGCCTGCCAAAGTCGAATTACGCGAGGCGTTTAACTCAATCCTCTACGTCAACCGTACGGGAATCCCCTGGAAATACCTCCCGCACGACTTCCCGAACCACGGCACCGTCTACGCCTACTACGCCGCTTGGCGCGACGAGGGAATCTTCGCCCAGCTCAACTATGACCTGACCGGTCTGGCACGCGTCAAGGAGGGGCGCAAGCCCGAACCGACAGCATCCGTGATCGACACCCAGAGCGTGAAGACCTCCACCAACGTGCCCCTGACCAGCCAGGGAACGGACGCCGCGAAGAAGATCGTCGGCCGCAAGCGGGGCATCCTCACCGACACGATCGGGCTGATCCTCGCCGTGATCGTCACCGCAGCGAGCCTCTCGGAAAACGCCGTGGGAATACAACTCCTCGACCAGGCCCAGAAGACCTACCCGACCATCTCCAAAAGCTGGGTCGACACCGGCTTCAAGAAAACCGTCATCGAGCACGGGGCCAACCTCGGAATCGACGTCGAAGTCGTTGCCAGAAAGCCGGGAGTCCCCGGCTTTCACGTCGTCAAAAGACGTTGGGTCGTCGAACGAAGCCTCGGATGGATCATGATGCGCCGGCGCCTCGCCCGCGACTACGAGACCCTGCCCGCCAGCTCCGAGGCCATGATCTACATCGCCTCGATCGACAGTCTCACCAAGCGCATAACGGACGAGACCACGCCTACCTGGCGAGGAACTTACTAGGGCATAAAGGTCAATTCCCCTACGTCAAACGCCCTCTTAGTGGTTCGCACCGGACCCTGGTTTTTTTCTAGCTTCTCGACCACGGAATACCACATGGGACGGTCGAGGATAGGCTGAGCCGTTACCATCACCGGCTCGCCATTCATGTCCTCCATTACTTCACCCTTGTAGGTGAACAGCCCAGCAATTCTAGGGTTCTTGAGAACTTCCCGAATCGAATCGGCAGTCCAGCGGGTCCCCCGGGCCGGTTTTCCGGCCATCACAGATACGGTGTCCTGCCACGTCATGACACCTTGCTCGTTCAGCTTCTTCGCCATGGATCGAAGAGAGCGCCCATTCATAACGGCTTGGGCGAACCCTCGGGCCAGCTCCGCATACTCCGGATGCTGGACCAGCCATTTCCCCTTATTCTCGCCGAGCCGTTCGAGTGTATAACCGAAAGAGGGAAGCCCGGCAATCCACCATCCTTTATCAAGCCGCCTGTTCTTCGCGTCCTCGATCCGGAGTTTGATGGTGTCAAGCTCGCCTTCGGCGAATACGGCGAGGATCTGAGCGAACATCTTCCCCATCGGGGTAGACATGTCAATTCCCTCGCTAACCGAGACAACCGATTTTCCGTGCTCTTGCGCCCAATGGAGCACTTCGGAGAAGTGGGCCACTCGCCGACTAAGCCGGTCGATTTTCAGGAATGCGAGGGTGTCCCACTTGTCCGCCCTCTCATCGGTCAGCCAACTACCGAGTACAGGCCGCTTGAACGGACTGAGGCCGCCGGACACTCCGGGATCATCGGCCCAGGCAACGACCCGCGCGTTCCGCAGGGGCGATGCCGCCCAATGGTCAATGCCCTCTTGCTGCCGCTCGATGCTGGTGGAGCCGTCCGCCTGCTGACTGAGGCGCAGAACGCCTAGTACGCGCTCAAGGCGCGGCCTGTCGGTCATGAGACGGCATGCTAGCGGTAGTTGGCATATATTTTGCGGAGTTTCTAGATAGTTGGGAGGCCAACCCCCTCCTGGCGCACCTGGCGGAACACCGGGTGAGCCGGCAGACGCAGGCACACTTGCGTAGGCCGCGACAATGGAAGGCGGCGATTGGTACGCGATGGACACGAGGTCAACCGAGGGCGGCCCGGGAAGGGGCTCGCACCTGGGCGAGGAGGAGAACCACATGGCGGAACCCGAGCGGAGCGAGCGGAAGCTGCGACCGGCCCCGCTGCTCTTCGAGCCGTCGGAGGCTGCCGCCGACCCCGAGCACTTCTTCGACCTGGAGTCGATCGAGGACCCGCGGGAGCTGCTGGCGCGGTCGACGGAACTGACCCTGGCGTTCCGCGCGGCCACCGACCGCGCCGTGGAGTTCCAGGCGCTCGCGGCCGCCCAGCTCGCCGACCCGCGCCGGTTCGACCGGCTGACCCCCGCGGACATCGCCCAGCGGGCGGAGTGGACCGAGGACTACGCCAAGAAGATGATCGAGTTCGGCCGCGATCTCCTCCGCAACACCACGCCTTAGCCCGCCGCCCCGGTGCGCCGGCCACGCCGACGGGCGGCGTCCGGCACAGCGGCCCGAAGCCGTGAGAGGCGCACGCCCCAACTTCGCGTCTGGCATATGGCCGGGGCACAAGATACACCTCCCGCCCCGCCCTGTCCTCATTTCCGCCAACCCTCAGAGATCGACTCGTCACTCCGGGTAAGTCTTGTTCCATGAGTGCATGGCTGCAAGACGACTCCTTGCTGACCTCCGGCTCCGGTGACGACGAGCGCCGGACCGACACCTTCGCCCTCCTGCGCGACGAGGGCAGGCACCACGTCGCCCAGGTCACACCGCCCGGCGCCAGCTGGCTCGTCTCTGCCGTCGGCCATCCGCGCTCGATGCTCGCCCTCTGGGAGACCCACCCGCACGCCCCCGCCGTACTCCCCTGCGGCTCCGTCTTCGACGTCGTGAACGTGCCCGCGATCTTCGGCCGCCGCCTCCTCGACCGGCTCTGGGAGGAGGGACCGGGATCCGGCCCCGTCGCCATGCACCGCGGCCGGATGCTGCTCTTCGCCGCCCCCGGCACCGCGCACCGGTTGCCGTCTCTGCTCGGCTGGGAGGAGTGGGGCGACTCCGTACCGCCGATGCTGTGCCACGGCGCAGGCGACGCGGTCACCGTTCCACCGCTGGCCCAGGGCCGCGCCGCGACGAGCAGCCCGCGCTGGCTGGTGGCCCCCGACACCCCGCACCCGTGGCTGCCGGGGCCCGAGGTGGTGCTCTGGGCGTGTGTGCGGGCGGTCCGCGCGGCCTCGGCCCCCAGCGTCCGTATATCGATTTTTCCTGGCGCCGATCAGGATGCTAAGGTCTACGACGTCAGCAGGCGCCGCTAGCTCAGTTGGTTAGAGCAGCTGACTCTTAATCAGCGGGTCCGGGGTTCGAGTCCCTGGCGGCGCACAGACGGGAGAAGCCCCTCGTGAGAGCGAGGGGCTTTTTCGTGCGCCAGGACGACCGGACGCCGGACGGACGACCGCGCCCCGCCGGCCGACGGACCTGCGCCCGCCACGGACGCCCGCCACCCCGCCCCGGCACCGCAGGACCCGCACCCCCGCGGCGCACCGCTACATCGCGGTGATCTTGACCGTCCACGCGCCCGACCGTGTACGGTCCGCCACCTCCACCCTCGCTCGCTCCCCCCGCGCCCCCGGCGTCGTGAACGTCTCACCGACGCCCAGCGGCGCATCCGCCAGCGGCGGGTACACCGACGTGTCCCAGCACGCCGCGCTGTCCGGGTGGGTGTCGACGACCTCCGCCGGGCCACCGCCCGAAGCCGTCTCGGCGTGCACGCGATACAGCAGCACCCCCTCCCTGCAGGTCGCCTCGTCGTTGCCCGTCGAGCCGCGCACCTCGATCGCAAGGGCCGTGTCCGCGCCGGTCCGCACTACCGCAAGCCGCGTGCCGAGGCTCCCGCCCCGGGCCGGCGCGGCCGCGATCGGCTCCAGCGTGATCCACTGGGCCTTCGTCACACACCGCACGGCCCGCCTGTCCAGCCAGCCGAGCTTCCACTTGTGCCAGCCGAAGAGATCCGGGGCAAGACCGAACTGGCTGCCCATCACATCCCAGTCGCCGACGTACGTGTCCCAGTCGCCCTTGCCGTCCGTCGGCCGGTGGTAGAGGTCAGGCAGGTCGAAGACATGCCCGGTCTCGTGGGCCAGCACATTGCGGTCCGGCGGGTGGCGCTCGAAGACGGTGACGACCCGTTCGACGTCTGTGCCGTCGGCGTGCACGGGTTCCTCGATGTTCACGACCTTCGTCGCGTCGGAGTCGACGCCGGGCGCGTCCGGGTCGGCGACCAGGTAGACGATGTCGTAGCGGGAGAAGTCGACCGTCGGGTCGGCCGCGGTGATCGCGTCGTGCAGATACCCGGCGCGCTGCCCGGCGTCCCAGTCACGCCTTATCCCGTACGCCGTCGAGGCCTTCGGCATCGCGACCCACTGGCGCTGCGAGTGCGGGCGCAGCACGAACTTCCCGTACGAGGCGCGCGCGAAGAATGTGCTGGTCGCCGGGAAGTGGTCGGCCGCGAGTTCGTTCGGCGCGGCCAGCGGCACGGAGTCCGGGAACGACAGGAAGATCATGACCGCGTCCAGCTGCCGGACCGGGCGCGGGTAGTCGGCGTTCCAGGTGTCCACACCCAGGGAGTGGTGCGCGGCCGTGCGGGGCAACGCGCACGGCCCCAACGCCGTCTTGGCCACCGCGGGGCCGGCCACGAGCGAGGTGGCGGCGATCGCCATGAGGGAGGTGAGGACGGCGGCGGCGCTGCGCAGGCGCACGGGTTCCACTCCCTCGGGTGTTCCCTCGGACGACTGCTGACCCTCCACGTGGACCTCCGGCTGCGGAATGGGCGACACCTCCCCCACCTTGTGATGGTTTTTGGCGATACGCCCTGTTCCGCTGCCCCACCCGGGTGACCGACCTGACACCGGCTCGACACCGACCCGAGACCCGACGACACTCCGATGGCTCACGGAACGTCACATTCGGTCGTCGTGGATCGACTCCGGTTCAGACCTGTGCAGAAACGATCGGCCGAAGGCCGTGAATGCGCTGCCTCACGGCGGCGTAGCTGGAACGGCCCAGGGCCAGCCTCTATGATCGGCAGACTTTCCCGGCCACTTCCCTACTTGTCGCCGGAATTCTTGCCGGATTTCTTGCTGATCACATCGGCACGACCCTGTACGACACGACTGCACTGCGGGAGCGAGCGGTGAGCGGAACCTCCGAAGGAACAGGGCCCGCGGGAGTCGCAGTCCCCGCCAAAACACGGCTGCCGCTCACGGAGCGTAATCTCCCGGGCCGGACCGTCGCCGAACTGCGCGACTACCGGGCCGCGTTCAACGCCGCGCACCTCGCGATGGCGGTCGTCGACCACGAGGGCCTCGTCGTCACCGCCAATGCGGCCCTCGCCGCGCTGCTGGGCACCGAACCCGAGACCCTGCAGGAACAGTTCGCGGCGGACCTCGTCGACCTCGCATCGGACCGCCGCACCTGGCACGCGTACCGCGAAGTGCTGCGCGGCCGCCGGTCCCGGTTCCGCTGTGCGCGCCGCCTCAAGCACCCCGACGGGCGCACGCTGTGGGCGGAGGTGACCGTCGCGCCGGTGCCCGACAGCCGCAATGCGCTGCTCTCCATCGCGGACATCAGCGACCGGCGCGAGCTGCACGCCCGGCTGCGCCATCTCCAGATGCACGACCCGGTGACCCGGTTGCCCAACCGCACGCTGTTCTTCGAGCGATTGTCGGCGGCGCTCGAGTCATCGGCGTACGACCATGGCTCGACCGGCCGGATCGGCCTCTGCTATCTCGACCTCGACGGCTTCAAGGCGGTCAACGACACGCTCGGGCACCGGGTCGGCGACCGGCTGCTGGCCGCGGTCGCCTCGCGGCTCACCGAGTGCTCGGACAGCTACGGCTACACGTGCAGCGGCGGGCACCTGGTGGCGCGGCTCGGCGGCGACGAGTTCGCGATCCTGGTCGAGGACTCCATCGGTACGGAGCAGCTCGCCGATCTCGCCGGGGCAGTACTGGCCGCGCTGCAGCAGCCGTTCGACCTGGCCGGGCAGCGCCTTTCGGTCTCGGCGTCGATCGGGGTGGTGGAGCGGACGGTGTCCGGGACGACCGCCACCGGGCTGATGCAGGCCGCGGACACGACTCTGTACTGGGCGAAGGCGGACGGCAAGGCCCGCTGGACGCTCTTCGACCCCGAGCGCAACGCGCACCGGATGACCCGTCAGGCGCTGTCCTCGATGCTCCGCCCGGCCGTGGAGCGCGGGGAATTCACGCTGGAGTACCAGCCGCTGGTGGGGATGGCTGACGGGGTGACGCGGGGCGTGGAGGCGCTGGTGCGCTGGAACCACCCGCAGTTCGGCACGCTCGCGCCGAATCGGTTCATCGGCATCGCGGAGGAGGACGGCTCGATCGTCCAGCTCGGGCGGTGGGTGCTGCGTACGGCGTGCCTCCAGGCCCGCCAGTGGCAGAAGGACCACCCGGACGCGCCGCCGCTGTTCGTGAGCGTCAATGTCGCCGTACGCCAGGTCTGGGACTCCGACCTGGTGGCGGACGTGGCGGGGATCCTGGCGGAGACGGGACTCGCGCCGCATCTGCTGCAGCTGGAGCTGACGGAGTCGGCGGTGATGGGCTCGGCGGGCCGCCCGCTCCAGGCGTTGCAGGCGCTCAGCGACATGGGCGTGCGGATCGCGATCGACGACTTCGGGACGGGGTACTCGAACCTGGCGTATCTGAGCCGGCTGCCGGTATCCGTACTGAAGCTCGACGGATCGTTTGTCCGCGGCTTCCAGGACGAGGCGCATCCGAACCCGGCCGACGAGACGATCGTCGAGGCGATGGTGCAACTGGCGCACCGGCTGGGCCTGACGGTCACGGCGGAATGCGTGGAAACGGCGGGCCAGGCGTCACGACTGCGGCGGATCGGCTG
Organism: Streptomyces sp. NPDC000880; assembly: GCF_053599675.1. Taxonomy (NCBI): domain Bacteria; kingdom Bacillati; phylum Actinomycetota; class Actinomycetes; order Kitasatosporales; family Streptomycetaceae; genus Streptomyces; species Streptomyces sp. NPDC000880. Next base: position 10,891 of record NZ_JBSFMS010000048.1, read on the forward strand.
TGACACGGGCCAGGGCTGGCTCTACTCGCGGGCCGTGGCGCCGGAGCAGATCGCGGAGCTGATCGGCGTCGGCGCGCTGTCGGTCTGACGCCGGACCCGGGCGACTGGGTGGGACACCGACCGCCTCCGGCCGATTGGTCATGCCGGGCGGGGGCGGCGGCCTGTGGGGGGATCGTGGATCAGCGAGTCAGCAGGCGCCCAGGTCCTGCCAGACGCCCCAGTCGCCCGTCGTGCCCGGCTCTTCGCCCTGGGTCCACCACTTCGCCTTCCAGAGGTGGCCCTTGTGGGAGACACCTGCGTACCGCCGGTGTACGCCGGCGTGTTGGACCAGGGCGCGGCCGTGCAGCCCGTCGGCGGGTCGGTCGGGGTCGGGCAGGAGGGCGACGGGGTCGGGTCCGACGGGGACGGGTCAGGGTTCGGGGAGCCGCCGACCGCCGTCACGATGTCGTTGAACAGCGTCGCGTTCGCGTCCAGGCCGAGCAGCGAGTACATCATCGCGCCCGCCAGGCCCGGGTGTGCGCGTCGTCCGCGTTACTCGGATCCCGGCAAGTCGTAGGCGTCCGCGATCAGTTCGTAGGAGCGCAGCCGCGCATCCCCGCCGTGCGCATTCGCCGTGATCATCAACTCGTCCGCGCCGGTGCGCTTCTGGAGGTCGTCAAGACCCGTCCGTACCGCGTCCGAAGTGCCGTGGACGACGTTCGTCAGCCAGCTGTCCACGAACTCCCGCTCCATGGGGCTGAATTCGTACGCCGCCGCCTCATCGGGCGTGGGGATCAGCCCGGGACGGCCGGTGCGCAGCCGGACCATGGACAGCGCGCCGGTCAGGACCTGGCGGCGGGCCTCGTTCTCGTCGTCCGCGGCAAGGGCCGAGACACCGATCAGCGCGTACGGGGCGTCCAGCACCGCGGACGGCCGGAAGGACTCGCGGTACAGGTCGAGTGCCGGGATGGTGTTCTGCGCCGAGAAGTGGTGGGCGAAGGCGAAGGGCAGTCCGAGCACGCCGGCCAGCCGGGCGCTGAAGCCGGAGGAGCCGAGCAGCCAGATCGGCGGGCGGGCGCAGCGCCCCTGAACCGGTCCTGGCACCGCGTGGATGCGGGCGTACGGATGCCCGTCCGGGAAGTCGTCGTCCAGGAAGCGGGTCAGCTCGGCAAGTTGCTGCGGAAAGTCGTCGGCGCCCTCTCCCCTGGCCTCCGGCATGGGGGACCCCGGCCTGTCGGTGCGTCGCAGGGCCGCGGCGGTCGGGCCGTCGGTGCCGGGCGCCCGCCCGAGGCCCAGGTCGACGCGGCCCGGCGCGAGCGCCTCCAGCGTGCCGAACTGCTCGGCTATGACGAGCGGCGCGTGGTTCGGGAGCATCACGCCGCCCGAGCCGAGGCGGATGCGCTCGGTGTGGGCGGCGAGGTGGGCGAGGATCACGGCCGGGGACGAGGAGGCGACGCCCGGCATCGAGTGGTGCTCGGCGACCCAGTGGCGGTTGAAGCCGCGGCTCTCGGCGAGCCGCGCGATGTCCACGCTGGTGCGCAGGGCGTCGGTCGCGGTGCTCCCGCTGCCGACCGTCACCAGGTCCAGTACGGACAGGGGCACCGGTGCCGTTCCGTTCGCCGTGCCTCGAATCGCGTCACGCGAAATCGCGTCACCCTGAATGGCGTCGTCCACCGGTGCAGCCCTCCTGCGCATGGAAATACGTACAGCAAGACCTAACAGGAGGTCCTCTCCGCTTTATTCCGCCCGGTCACTGCGGATTCATTCCGGCTTCGCGAACAGCGTGCCGAGCCTCGGCCCGAACACCCACGCCTTGCGCTCCGCCAGCCGCAGGCCCTCCCACACCGTCACCTGGTTCGCCGTGAGGACCGGCTTGCCGAGCAGGTCCTCCAGATCGGGGAGGTACGCCGCGGTATGCAGGGCCGTGTCCGGCAGCAGCACCACCTCCGCGTCGGGGTGGTCGCCCGCCCTCGCCAGTTCCAGCACCTCGTCCCGGCCCCAGGTGCCGACCTCGGCCGCGGTGACGATCCCGCTCGCCCGGTCGGAGACCACCTCGGCCCCGGACGCCTTGAGGAAGGCGGTGAAGAGGGCCGTGACGTCCTGCGGGTAGGTCGCGGCGACCGCGACGCGCACGGCTCCCAGCGCCCGTACCGCATGGGCGAAGGCGAAGGACGTGCTCGACGCCGGGAGCCCCGCGGCCAGCGCCAGCGAGCGGATCTGCTCGCGCGCGCCCTCCCAGCCATACACAAAGCTTCCGCTGGTGCACGCCCACACCACCGACTCCGCACCCTCCAGCCGGAGCTCCTCCACACCCGCGGCGAGCCGCTCCGCCGACCCCATCCGCAGCAGCGCGTCGACGCGGTGGGCGTCCTCGCCGATGTCGGTGTGGACGACGGGCAGTCTGATGTCGCTGTCGAGCAGCGTCTCGAACCGGGGGTAGTCGTCCTCGGCGGAGTGACCGGGGTAGAGAAGTCCGACCGTCGTCATGTCCAGCCTTCCTGTTCTTCGGGCTCGGTCGTCGGCGCGGTGGTCTGCCCAGCCGGCGGCTCGGGGTCCAGCAGGAGCGCCTGGTACGGACCGACCGCGTGCACCCCGATCCGGCGCAGCGCGGCCCACATCGTCACCTGGTTCGCGGAGAGCACCGGCATCCTCAGTTCGGCCTCCAGCTGCGGGATCGCGTCGTACGTCGGCAGGTTGGTGCAGCTGATGAAGAGCGCGTCCGCCGCGCCCACCACCGCCTGCCGCGCCATGTCCACCACCGACCGGTACGGCACCTTCCAGATGTGCCGGGTCAGTCCCAGAAAAGCGCGGCCCGTGACCGTTACCCCAGCTTCTCCCAGATACACCTCCAGTGCCTGGGTCACCGACTCCGTATAAGGCGTGACCAGGGCGATACGGCTGGCGCCCAGCTCCTCGAGCGCTTCGAGCAGAGCGCCGGAGGTGGTCACCGAGTCGACTTCCCCCGCCGAGGTCATCGCCTCGCACATGGCCCGCTCACCGGCGAGACCGCCGACGAAACTGCCCGACGTGCAGGCGTAGGCGACCACCTCGGGCTCGGACACGCTCAGCGCCTGGACCGCCTCGCGAAGTGTCTCGTGCTCGCTCACCAGGCGGGCGAGGTCGAGGGAGACCTCGACGGGCACATAGGGCGTACGGGTCAGGCGCAGCGATACATCGTCGGGGACCCAGCGCCACAGTTCACGGTCCAGCGCAAAGTCGAACGGAGCGACCACCCCGACCCCGCGCTGGGGCTGTGGTCCACCGAGAAAGGAGACATCCATCGCAGGCCCCCATAACGTGTTGTTGACGACGGTAGGTTCGGGTGCGAGCGTGGTCAATCCGTACATGTCAGACGTTACGAAACGGCTTCCGCTTGATGTCCGAACCCACTCTTCTCGTGCTGACCGCAGACCCGCCGCCCCGTCTCGGGCGGCTGGCCGGACGGGTCCACGTCCAGTACGCCGACGAGCAGACGCTCGCCGCCCGACTCCCGTACGCAGACGTCCTGCTGGTGTGGGACTTCCTCTCTGAGGCGGTGCGTGCCGCCTGGCCGGGCGAGGGGCCGCGCCCGCGCTGGGTGCACACCCCGAGCGCGGGGGTCGACCGGCTGCTCTGCCCCGAGCTGATCGCTTCCGACACGGTGGTCACCAATGCCCGGGGGGTCTTCGAGGAGCCCATCGCCGAGTACGTCGCCGGTCTGGTCCTTGCCATGGCGAAGGACCTGCCCGGCACCCTGGAGCTCCAGCGGCAGCGGCGCTGGCGCCATCGTGAGGGCCTGCGGGTGGCGGGCACCCGGGCGGCGGTGGTGGGCGCGGGCCCGATCGGCCGGGCCGTGGCCGGCACTCTGGAGGCCCTCGGCGTCACCGTGGCGGTCGTGGGCCGCACCGAGCGGCCCGGCATCCATGGCGCGCAGGACCTCGATCCGCTGCTCGCGCGCGCCGACTGGGTGGTGTGCGCGGCGCCGCTCACCGATGCGACGTGCGGGATGTTCGGCGCGCGGCGCTTCGGTCTGATGCAGCCCTCGGCCCGGTTCATCAATGTGGGGCGCGGTCAGCTGGTCGTCGAGAACGATCTGGTTGCCGCGCTCAACAAACGGTGGATCGCGGGCGCGGCCCTCGATGTCTTCAGCTCCGAGCCGCTCCCGCCCGACAGCCCGCTGTGGGACGTGCCCGGGCTGATCGTCTCCCCGCACATGAGCGGCGACACGGTCGGCTGGCGCGACCGGCTCGGCGAGCAGTTCGTCGAGTTGTACGAACTGTGGGAGGCCGGAAAGCCGTTCCCGAACGTGGTCGACAAGAAACGTGGGTACGTCCCCATGCATGATGTCTGAGCTGACTGACCTCACCGCACGCCAACTGCTCACCGGCTACGAGAAGGGCGACTTCTCCCCCGTCGACGCGACCCGCGCCGCGCTGGAGAGGATCGAAGTGGTGCAGCCGCTGGTGAACGCCTTCGTCCGGGTGGATGCCGAGCAGGCACTGGCCCAGGCCGAGGCGTCCGCCGAGCGGTGGCGCCAAGGAGAGCCGCAGGGGCTGCTCGACGGGGTGCCGGTCACCGTGAAGGACCTGCTGCTGCAGCGTGGCGTCCCGACCCTGCGCGGCTCCACGTCCGTTTCCGCGGAAGGGAGTTGGGACGAGGACGCGCCGTCCGTGGCGCGGCTGCGCGCGCACGGCGCGGTCTTCCTCGGCAAGACGACGACCCCCGAGTTCGGCTGGAAGGGCGTCACCGACTCCCCGCGGCACGGGGTGACGGGCAATCCGTACGACATCACTCGCACGGCGGGCGGCTCCAGCGGCGGCAGCGCGGTGGCGGTGGCGCTCGGGGCGGGTCCGCTGTCGGTCGGCACGGACGGCGGCGGCTCGGTCCGCATCCCCGCGTCCTTCTGCGGGATCTTCGGGATGAAGCCGACGTACGGACGCGTGCCGCTGTATCCCTCCAGCCCGTTCGGGACGCTCGCGCACGCGGGCCCGATGACGAAGGACGCCGCGGACGCCGCGCTGATGCTCGATGTGATCAGCGGCGAGGACTGGCGGGACTGGTCGCACCTGGGCCCCGCGGACAGCGTCCGCGGCACCTTGGCGGACGGGGTGAAGGGGCTGCGGATCGCCTACTCGCCGTCGTTCGGCGGACAGGTGGCGGTGCGCCCAGCGGTCGCGTCCGCGGTACGGCGGGCGGTAGCGGCGCTGGCGGGCCTCGGTGCGTACATCGAGGAGTCGGACCCCGACATCGCCGACCCGGTGGAGCCCTTCCACACCCTGTGGTTCAGCGGCGCGGCCCGGCTGCTGCAGCACCTCGGGCCCCGGCAGCGCAAGGCACTGGACCCGGGGCTGCGGGAGGTCGCCGGGGCCGGGGCACGGCACAGTGCGCTGGAGTATCTGGCGGCCGTGGACGTCCGGATGGATCTCGGCCGGCGGATGGGTCGGTTCCACACGTCGTACGACCTGCTGATCACCCCGACCCTGCCGATCACCGCGTTCGAGGCGGGGGTGGAGGCCCCGGCGCGCTCGGGGCACCGCCGCTGGACGGGGTGGACGCCATTCACATACCCCTTCAACATGACCCAGCAGCCCGCCGCGACGGTGCCGTGCGGGGTGGACGAGGACGGGCTGCCGGTCGGCGTCCAGTTGATCGGCGCGCGCCACGCGGACGCGCTGGTGCTGCGGGCCGCGCACGCGCTCTACGAGTCGGGGGCAGCGGCGATTCCCGCGCCTACGCTCGCCGGAAGCTGAGCGTCTCGCCCAGCGCGCCCGCGCGCCACAGGTCCTGGCAGGCCTCGGCCATCCGGTCGAGGCCGTCGACCACGGTGCCCCAGACGATGCCGGGGACCCAGCCGGTGTCGCCGTTGAGCAGCAGGTTGTTGCGCTCGTAGAAGAGGGCGAGGTCGACGACGGTGGGCCGGCCGTGGTGGGCGGCCCGCTCTCCATACCCGTACGACGCCGTGCCCAACTGCACGTCCGAGAAGGTGAAATAGCACAAATCGCCCGGAATGGGGGTCACCGTCGGGTTCTCCAGCGGCGGTTCATGCTCCGCGAACGCCGGAAAAAGTGCATAGATCTCATTACGGGCATACTTCGCGTGGTAGACGTCCCCGGCGAGCGGCAGCGCGTCCCACACGGCCGCGCAGGTCAGCGGGGCCTTGTCGGTGAGGAGTTTCGCGGTGCACCGCACACCGCGCTTGTCGAGGGCTACGGTCATGTATCGGTCGGCCATTTCATACGCATACCCCGCGTGGACCCGGGTAGCCGCGCCGCCATGGCTCGAACACCACTGACAGAATCGATTCGCAGACGCACAGTGCTGCTCGGCACCGCTGCCGCCGGCGCGCTCGGCGCCGCGGGGGCGGCCGGCTGCAGCCGGGTGCCGTCGGGTGATGCCCTGGCCCGGCTCAAGTCCCAGCGCACGGTGCGCCTGGGCATCGCGGGCGAGGTGCCCTACGGCTATGTGGACGACCAGGGCGAGTTCACCGGTGAGGCTCCGGAGCTCGCCCGGGTGATCTTCAAGCGGCTGGGGATCGACAACGTCCAGCCGGTCGCCACCGACTTCGCCTCGCTCATACCCGGACTGAACTCCGAGCAGTTCGATGTCGTCTCGGCCGGGATGTACATCAACAAGGAGCGCTGCGCGCAGGTCATCTTCGCCGACCCCGAGTACCAGATGCTCGACTCGTTCATCGTGCGCAAGGGCAATCCCAAGAACCTGCGCACCTATGAGGACGTGGTGAAGGCGAAGGCGAAGTTCGCCACCGGCACCGGCTATGCGGAGATCGAATACGCCATCGCCGCCGGCTTCCCGGAGAAGGACATCGTCATCCTCCAGGACCAGGTGGCGGGGCTGAACGCGGTCGAGGCGGGCCGGGTCGACGTGTTCGCCGGCACCGCGCTGACCGCCCGCGAGGTGGTCAAGAAGAGCCGCAAGGCCGAGGCTACCGAGCCGTTCGCGGCCGTCGTCGACGGCGAGAAGAAGATCGACGGCGGCGGCTTCGCCTTCCGCCCCACCGACACCGAACTGCGTGACGTGTTCAACGTCGAGATACACAAGATGAAGAAGAGCGGCGAACTCTTCCGCATACTGCGGCCGTTCGGCTTCACCAAGAACGAGATGACCACGCTCACTGCCGAGGAGCTGTGCCGATGACAGCCGGACTCTGGCAGAACTGGGTCCTTCCGGGCATCTGGATCACTGTCCAACTGCTGGTGTACAGCGCGGCGCTGGCCGGCATCGTCGCCTTCGCGGTCGGCATGGCCCGCACCCACCGCTCGCCGTTCGTCCGCTTCCTGGCGGGCTTCTACACCGAGATCTTCCGCGGCACGTCCGCGCTGATCCTGATGTTCTGGCTGTTCTTCGTGCTGCCGGCGCTGCTGGGCTGGCAGCTGGTCCCCATGTGGGCGGCGGTGCTGGCACTGGGCCTGTCCTACGGTGCGTACGGCGCGGAAATCGTGCGCGGCGCGCTGAACTCGGTGGCTCCGGCGCAGCGTGAGGCGGGGGTCGCGCTCAGCTTCACCCCGTGGCAGCGGATGCGGCTGATCCTGCTGCCGCAGGCGGTACCGGAGATGCTCCCGCCGTTCTGCAACCTGCTGGTCGAGCTGCTCAAGGGCACGGCGCTGGTGTCGCTTCTGGGCGTGGGCGACGTCTCCTTCGCGGCGTACCTGGTGCGGCTCGCGACGCAGGAGAGCGCGCAGATCTACACCGTCAGCCTGGTCATCTACTTCGTGCTCGCGTTCGGTATCACGCGCTCCATGAAGGCTCTCGAGAAGAAGACCAAGAGCAATATCGGCGTCGCGATCTCCGGAGGTGGCGCGAAGTGAACTGGGACTGGTCCGCGGTAGCGGACTTCATGCCGCGCTTCTGGGACGGCGTGCTCGTCACGCTGCAGATCCTGGTGCTCGGCTCACTGATCTCCTTCACGCTCGGCCTGGTCTGGGCGATCGGATTCAAGGCGCCGACCCGTTTCGTACGGTGGCCGGTGAGTGTCGTCACGGAGTTCATCCGCACCACGCCGCTGCTGGTGCAGCTCTTCTTCCTCTTCTTCGTACTGCCGGAGTGGGGCGTGCAGTTCTCGGCGCTGACCACCGGCACGATCGCGATCGGGCTGCACTACTCGACGTACACCGCGCAGGTCTACCGGGCCGGTATCGAAGCCGTGCCGGCCGGTCAGTGGGAGGCGGCGAAGGCGTTGAGCCTGCCCGCCCACCGCACCTGGTCCGCGGTGATCCTGCCGCAGGCGATCCGGCGCATCACGCCGGCGCTGGGCAACTACGTCATCGCGATGCTGAAGGACACACCGCTTCTCGCCGCGATCGGCGTACTGGAGATGCTGCAGCAGTCGCGGCTGGAGAGCGCGTCGACGTTCCAGTACACGGAGCCGCTGACCGTGATCGGCATCGCCTTCATCCTCATCGCCTACCCGGCTTCTCTTCTCGTACGAACCCTGGAGCGCCGCCTTGTCCGCTGACACCCGCCCCGACACTTCTCCCAACTCTTCCGACACTTCCAAGGAACTGATCCGCTTCGAGAATGTGACGAAGCGCTTCGGCGACAACACCGTGCTGGACAACCTCTGTTTCTCGGTACAGCCCGGAAAACATGTGACGCTGATCGGCCCGTCCGGCTCCGGCAAGACCACGATCCTGCGGCTGCTGATGACTCTGGAATCGCCCGAAGAGGGCACGATCCAGGTGAACGGGAACCGGTTGTTTCCGGCCGCCGAGAAGGAGCGCCGCGAAGCGCGCAAACAAATCGGCATGGTCTTCCAGCAGTTCAACCTGTTCCCGAACATGACCGCCCTGCGGAACATCACCGAGGCGCCGGTGCGCGTGCTCGGCATGTCCAAGGACGAGGCGGAGGAGCGCGCGAAGGAGCTGCTCGACCTGGTGGGCCTCGGCGACCGCTGCGACGCGAAGCCGAACCAGCTGTCGGGCGGCCAGCAGCAGCGGGTGGCGATCGCGCGGGCGCTGGCGATGCGGCCGCAGGTACTGCTCCTCGACGAGGTCACATCGGCGCTCGACCCTGAGCTGGTCGCGGGCGTGCTGGACGTGCTGCGGGACATAGCCCGCTCCACCGACATCACTATGCTGTGCGTGACGCACGAGATGAATTTCGCCCGGGACATCTCGGACGAGGTGCTGATGTTCGACGCCGGAAAGGTGATCGAGTCCGGATCGCCGGAAAAAATCTTCTCCGAGCCGGAGCACGACCGTACCCGCGAGTTTCTCGGCGCGGTGCTCTGACCATTCACTCCGATGAATAGGTGTGACTGTGGCATATGCCAGGGTGCTGCGCCCCAGCCCATGAGGCTGGGGCGCAGCATCAAACTCGCCAACAGGCGCCCCCTAAACGGCCCTTGGCCGGTATCGTGGTACGAAAGCTTGCGGTCACAACCTGCTAGGGGGAAACCGTGGCGCTGAAGCCCGAGCCGACCGCGCCGTTCCACTCGGTGCAATACGTCTTGCGTGTCCTGGAAACGATCTCGAAGCATGGTGGCGGTGTCACCGACGTCCAGATCGCACGCGAGACGGGCCTGCCGACCGGCCACCTGGCCCCCATGCTGGCGATGCTGCGCCGCGAGGGCTATGTGGAGCAGGTCGCGGACGGCACCTACGTGATCGGCGACTCCCTGATCCTCCTCGGCTCAGGCATCACCCGCCAGCAGGCGCTGGAGACGAAGATTCAGGAGACGCTCACCGAGCTGCGGGACTCGGTCGGGGCTGCGGTCTACATCAGCCGGTACATCGACGGCGAGGTCAAGATCACGCAGTACGCCGACGGTCCGCGCGCTCCCAAGGTCAACGAGTGGGTCGACTTCCGCTCGGCCGCGCACGCCAGCGCGGTCGGTAAATGCCTGCTGACCCAGCTGGACGTCAACGGCCGCCGCGACCACCTCTCGCGCCACAAGATCGCCCGCCTCACATCGCGGACGATCACCAGCGAGAAGCTGCTCTTCTCGAAGCTGGACAGCCAGCCCCCGACGGTCCCGATGCTCGACCTCCAGGAGTACGCGGTGGGCACGGTCTGCGCCGCGGTCCCGCTGACGGCGGGCGCGGCGGTCGGGTGCCTGGCGCTCTCGCTCCCGATCGAGCATGCCCACCGGCTGCGCTCGGCGGCGGACACGCTGAACCGCAAGGCGGCGCCGGTGGTGCTGTCGCTGGCGATCTAGCCGGGCGGCGGCGGGTCTGGAGCACCCCTGCGGACCAGGTAACATTTTTCGAGTCAGCAGGCGCCGCTAGCTCAGTTGGTTAGAGCAGCTGACTCTTAATCAGCGGGTCCGGGGTTCGAGTCCCTGGCGGCGCACTCGCGATCATGTCGCTGGCCTGGGCGTTCTCGGTTTCCGAGGGCGCCCTTTCGCGTGTGGTGATCGCGTATGGGGCTGGGAAAGGTCGGGAGTGCTCGTACGGACCCGGAGGGGCGCCGGCGCATCGACAAGTTCGCGCGCCAGTGCGCCGCCACGAGGTGCCCGGTCCTCCAGCGGAAGGCTGGGCTGTCCAGGGCGGCTCCGGCGCCGTGATCACACCAGCCACCGCAAGATCATCTCGCCCGTGACCAGAGGCGTTACCCTGCGCGAAATCCTGACTCAGGACACTAGGAAGGGGTCAGCATGACTAGCTCCGGGCCTGGTCGGCTGAAGGAATAGGAGACCTTCTCGAGTTCCGTGGCTTCTACGGTGAGCCGAAGTTCGAACCGATCGGGTAGCAGGTAGTACGTGGCGTACTCCACAAGGCGATCCTCCGCATCCATCGTCGCCCGTTGCAGGACCAGAAGCGGGTGCCCCGTTGCGACGCCCAGCGGTCGCGCCAGGTCGTCCGGTGCACTTTGGCTCGTCAGCGTTATGCGGCCATAACTGAGGGTCAGTCCCAAGTTGTCCTGGAGCACCTGATAGATGGGGTGCTCCTCGATCTCGGCACGAGAGATCTGCTGACCGAACGGATCGGGCACTGTGATGTCCGCTATGGCTTGTGGCGCCCCGTCGATCGTATAGAGCCGACGCACCATCAGCGCTCCGTCCGCCGGATGAGCCACGTGTGGCGACAGCTGAGGCTCGCTGACCCACTCGAAGCGCAGGATCTTGCCCTCAGGGCGCTTCCCGACGCTGGCGAAGATCGAAATGAAGGGCCTGAGCTGGTCCAGTGGGTGCACGATGCGCCGAGGTGCCACGAACGTCCCGGCGCCCTGGCGGCGTACCAGTAGTCCCTCCTCGACGAGCCCACTCAGCGCCCGGCGCACCGTCGTCCTGCTCACCCCGTAGCGGCTGACCAGCTCTTTCTCGGTCGGCATCTGACTGTCCGGTGTCATCTGCGACACCTGTTCGCGCAGGCGCTCGGCCAGCTGCTGATGGATGCTCGCGCTACCCCCGGTCAGGCCAGAGTTGTCCTTGGTTGACATTGCACACCCCGTTGACTTGTACCTTGTTGTATGTTCTGCTGCTCGCCGTCAGGATACCAATAGATGCGGAGGGGCGATGCATATAACTTCGTCGGAACGCGAGATGTTGGATGGTCGGTACGGTGACGCGCTCGCCGACATCCTGCGCGAGCAGGTCAGTGTCGGAGAGTTCTTCGGCGCGGAGCGGTTCGTAGAGATCACCAACGCCCATTTCATGGGTGACCGTGAGGTGTTCGGTCAGGCCGGCACCAACTACCTGCAGCGGTTGGCCTCGGCCGAGGTCAAGGTCCGGGTGCCCACCACGCGCAACGCGCAGTCGGTCGACTTCGAGCAGGCGCACCTGTTCGCCCAGTCCCCCGAGCTGGTCGACGGGGAGAAGGAGACTCGGACGCTGCTGCGGAGTCTCGGCGTGTCCACGGTGAACACCTGCATCGGTTACCAAAGCGTTTACCAGCCGAGGCTGGGTGAGCACGTGGCCTGGGGTGACACCGGCACGGTCGCATACGCGAACTCGGTGCTGGGTGCCCGCACGAACTACGAGTCTGGCGCGGCCGGCCTCGCGGCGGCCCTCACCGGACGTACCCCGGAGTACGGGTTCCACCTGGATGCGCACAGGCGGGCCAACGTCCGCGTGCGGGTCACCGCCGCGCTCCCCGACCTGGCGGACTGGGGCGCACTGGGCGCCGTCATCGGCGAGCGGTGCCGCGGCTATTGGAATGTTCCGGCCGTAGAGCTCGTGAACCGGGCGGGGCCGGTGTCCGACGAGCTCAAGCACTTCGGCGCGAGCCTGGCCAGCTTCGGCTCGATGGCGATGTACCACGTCGTGGGCACCACTCCGGAGGCCTCGACCTTCGCCGACGCCAACGGTGGCCGCGAACTGGTCGACGAGTTCGAGGTGACGCAGGACGACATCGACGCCATGTTCGCCCGGGACCTCGCCGACGGGGGCGATGTCGATCTGGTGGTGTTCACCGCGCCGCAGCTGTCCTTCTTCGAGATCAAGCGGATCGCCGAGAGACTTCAGGGGCGTAAGGTCGCCGACTCCGTCCGTCTGATCATCACGACCAACAGCCTGACCTGCGAGGCCCTGCGCGAGCAGGGGCACATGGACGCCATCGTGGAGGCCGGTGGCATCGTGCTGCGGGGAACCTGCTGGTACGTGATGGACCCAGCGGCGCAGCGCGAGCACTTCGGCTGGCGCAGTCTGGCCACCAACTCGGCCAAGCTGGTGAACATCATCCGGGCCCACGGCTATCAACCCGCCTTGCGTCGCACCGACGAATGCATCGATGCCGCACTGACCGGAAAGGTGGCCGGGCGATGAGTGATCTGGTCTTCCACGTCGCGCAGGCGACCGGCCCGCTCGTCGAAGCCCCGGCCGTCGTCAGTCCGGTACCGTTCAGTGCTCGCTACGACCTGGATCGAACCACCGGTGTGATCTCCCGCGAGGACCATCCGCTGCGCGGGGAGTCGGTCAAGGACAAGATCCTGATCGCGCGCGGGGTGCAGGGCGGTGTGGCGGCGGGCTGGGCCTTTCTGTCCATGCGCGGTCTCGGTGTCGGGCCGAGCGGGCTGCTCTTCGGTGCGACGAACCCGGTCATGGTTCAGGGCGCGGTCACCGCCGGCCTCCCGATCGCTGCCGGTGTCGACCCCGCCTTCTTCGACAACGTGTCACACGGTGACACCATCCGGCTCGATCCAGCGAGCCACACGGTCACGATTCTTCGGAACTAGCACGCGCGAACCCACAGACCCCCGCACAGGAACCGCAGGGTCCCGTGCGAGCCGACCGCGGATCTCGGGGGTCTTGTGGGTGGCGTAGTTGCCGAAGACGAGGCGCACGACCCATTCGGTGGGACCCGGTTGGTCGAGTGCCGTGGTGGATGTTTTCGTGGGCGGCACTCAGCGCCTTGCCCGTCCCGCCCGCCCCACAGGCCGCACCGATCTCGACTCGGCGCGGCAACACTTGCGCACCCTTCTCCTGCCACGCCCACCGCTGCGGCGTCCCTCGTTGATGTCCGGTGGGCACGAGCTCCGCGATCGGCCCGGCCTGTCCTCGCCATCGACGGCGGCTATCGGTGCGTACATCGGGAATCAACGAGTTAGGGACAAAGATGTCACTACTTCAGATATTCTCCATCGTCCTGCTTGTCGCCGCGTTCGCCGTCGCGATCTGGCGGCACATCAATGTTGGTCTGGCGACCGTTCCGGCAGGCTTCATCCTCACTATGGCGGCCGGGCTGCCTGTCGAGACGTACTTCAAACACTTCCCCGGCAGCCTGGTGATCCTCATCGTCGGAGTCACGTACCTGTTCGGGCATGTCCATCGAAACGGGGCCATCAACCGGCTGATCGGCATCACCGAACGCGCCACCGGGAGGCGGGACTGGCTCCTGCCGTGGATCATGTTTGCGGTCGCCGCACTGCTCAGTGGCATCGGAGCGCTTCCGGCCGCCGCCCTCGCCATTGTCGTCCCCATCGCCATGCATGCCGCCCAACTGCGCGACATCAGTCTGATGCTGATGGGCATTGTGACCATTATGGGCGCGCTGGCCGGCGGTTTCTCACCGATCAGCGTCTGGGGTCAGCTGGTCGGTACCCTCGCTACCGAGTCTGACCGTCCGGTGTCCTCGATCGGACTGTTCGTCATCGAATTCGGTCTCAATCTGGTGGTGGCGGTAGCCGCGTTCCTCATCTTCGGTGGCATTGGCTTGATGCGGCGCAAGGCCACGCCTGAGCCGAGGCCGTCAGAAGAATCGTCCGCCTCGTCCGAGCAGACTGGCAGGCTCACGCTCTACCAGGTCGCTTCGCTGGTCGGGCTCGTCGTCTTCGTCGGTACGGTGCTGGTGTTCTCCGTCGACGTCGGGCTGACGGCATTCGTCGTCGCGCTGATCCTGCAGTTGGCGTTTCGACCGGCCGAGAAAGAGATCATCCGCGACCTGCCCTGGTCGGTGGTGCTGGTCATCAGCGGCGTCCTGCTCTACGTCGGGCTACTCGAAGAGCTCGGCACGTTCGACGCGATCGCGAATCACCTTGAGGGCATCGACAGCCTGACTCTCACCATCCTGGCGCTGGCTTTCGTCGGTTCCCTCTTCGCGTCCTTCGAGTCATCGGCGGTAGCTGTCCTGGGCATCGTGATCCCGGTAGCGCTGCAGGTCACCCAGGGCGCGACCGAGACGGTACTGCTGCTCATTCTGTGCGCGGTGTCCTGGGCGATCGTGACGGTCAACCCCAGCCCGTACCACCTCAGCGGCGGCCTCGTGCTGGCCAGCACCCCCGAGGCCGCACGACCCCGGCTGTTCCGGCAACTGCTGGTGTGGTCGCTCGGCGTAGCAGTCGTCGTCCCCCTGATCGGCTGGACCGTCCCCCTCGTCGCCTCCGGTTGAACCCGGAGTAAGGCATCTGAGACGTCTCGCGCAACTCGTCAGATCTGAAATCCATCCGCTACGAGGAAGTGCCGCATGGCAGTTGACCGAAGGACGACCGACGAAGAGGCGGACACGGCTGTCGAGGAGTTCGAGCCCGACTACCGCTTCACGCTGGCCAACGAGCGCACCTTCCTGGCATGGCTGCGGACATCCCTGGCCCTGCTGGCTGCCGCGGTCGCCCTGGTGCATTTCGTGCCGGAGCTGCTCGTTCCCGTCGTACGGCATCTCGTCGGAGGCATCCTGTTCGCGCTCGCCATCTTCACGACCGGGGCCGGGCTGCACAGATGGGGAAGGGTCGACGCCGCCATGCGGCGAGGCCTGCCGCTGCCACGGCATCGGATACCGGTGTGGCTCTCAGCCGGGCTGATACTCGTCTCGGTGCTCGGGTTCGCGTTGGTGATGAGCGGCGTGGTGTCGGGTTGAGCGAGCCGATCCCGCTCAAGTCCCCGGAGGACGGCCTGCAGGCCGAACGCACTTCATTGGCGTGGAGCCGCACGGCGTTCGCTGTGCTCGCGAACGGTGTTCTGATGCTCCTCCGGGACCTGAACCAGTTCACCGGGCCTCTACGGCTACTCCCCGCCATGATGGCCATCGTCGTCGCCCTTGCCGTGTATGTCGTCGGCAGGCAGCGGCAACGAACGTTGCGCCAACGACCGCTGCCCGCCGTCGTCACCGCACGTCGCCACGTTCAGGGGGTCGGAATCGCGGTACTCCTCCTGATCCTCGCAACGATCGCTGCCCTGCCGGGTTGATGGCTCCTCACGATGAGTGTCGAGGCGTCCTCTCACAGGGTGCTTGACCAATTTTCCGGGTTCTGTTCAGTCGACCAGGGGTCGACGACCGAGGAGGTGGCAATGACGCCCTTGCGACTACGTGCCGAGTTCATCGAGGTCATGGGAGCCGACTGCGTGGTGGACGACCCGGTGGAGCTTCGCTCCTACGAGTGCGACGGACTGACGGGATACCGGGTCATTCCTTCCCTCGTTCTGTTGCCGCGCAATGCGGCGGCGGTCGCGGCGGCAGTGCGCATCTGTGCGCGGGAGGGGGTGCCGTTCGTCGCGAGAGGGGCCGGGACCGGACTGTCCGGTGGTGCCCTCCCTGTCGCTGACGGAATCGTGATCTCGTTGCAGCGATTGAGGTCGGTCATCGACGTCGACCCGGTGAACCGGCGGGCGATCGTCGAGCCCGGGGTCACCAACCTCGACATCACTCGCGCCGCGGCACCGCACGGCCTCTACTTCGCGCCGGATCCGTCGAGCCAGCAGGTCTGCACGATCGGTGGCAACGTCGCCGAGAACTCCGGGGGCGCGCACTGTCTGAAGTACGGGTTCACGGTGCACCACATCCACGAGATCGAAGTGGTGCTGCCCGACGGGTCTATCACCACGCTCGGTGGAGACTCGCCGCACCAGCCGGGTTACGACCTGCTCGGAGCGTTCATCGGCTCCGAGGGCACCCTCGGCGTGGTCACCCGAATCACGGTCAAGCTGCTGCCCCGTCCGGCATCGGTGCAGACCCTGGTCGCCGACTTCCCGTCTGTCGAGCAGGCCGGTGACACCGTCACCGCCATCATCGCAGCGGGCATCATCCCGGCGGCGGTGGAGATGATGGACGCCTTGGCCATCGAGGCCGTCGAGGCGGCGGTGGCCGCGGGCTACACGCTCGGAGCCGCCGCGGCGCTGATCGTCGAACTCGACGGCCCGGCCGACGAGGTCGCGGTCCATCTCGAAGAGGTGCAGAAGTTGTGCCGCGACAACGGCACCACCGCCCTGAACCTGGCGGGTACCGCCGACGAGCGGGCCAAGATGTGGAAGGGCCGGAAGGCAGCGTTCGCCGCGGTCGGCCGGATCAGCCCGAACTACTTCGTCCAGGACGGCGTGGTCCCGCGGACCCGGCTGGCCGAGGCGCTGACCCGGATCGACACCCTTGCCGACGAGGCAGGTCTGCGGGTCGCCAATGTGTTCCATGCCGGGGACGGGAACCTGCACCCGCTGGTGCTCTACAGCGAGGCCAACGGCGAGCACGAGCGGGCGGAGCACCTGTCGACGTCGATCGCCGAGCTGTGCGTCGAGCTCGGCGGGTCGCTGTCCGGCGAGCACGGGATCGGCACGGACAAGGCGTGCTCCATGCCGCGCCAGTTCACCGAGTCCGATCTGGCCACGATGGCGCTGTTGCGCACCGCCTACGACCCGGCCGGTATCTGCAATCCCGGAAAGCTCCTGCCCACGCCACGGCTGTGCGGCGAACGCCCCGGGCCACACCACCCGCACCCGCTTGAGTCCGCGGGCCTGATCGAACGGATCTGACCGTGAACGCGACCCCTACCGGGGCAGGCGCTGGTTCGCTGAACGCGACACCCGGAATGACGCTTCGCCCGACGTCACTCAACGAGTTGCAGACGGCCCTCGCCGACACGACTCGCACACACCCCAGGCTGTTGATCGCCGGCAACGGCACCGCGGTCGACTGGGGCGGATGCCCCGAGCAGGCGGACGCATCGGTCGACGTGACCGGGCTGTCGGGCGTGCTCGTCTACAACCCCGCCGACATGACGATGGCGGTCCGTGCCGGGACACCGCTCGCTGTCGTCCAGGAGGAGTTGTCGAAGAGCGGGCAGCGGGTGGCCTTCGACGCCGCGCGCGTCGCCCGGGGCGCCACCCTCGGAGGGCTGCTCGTCACGGGCGACGGCGGGCCCTCCCGCCAGTCCTACGGAATCCTGCGCGACCTGGTCATCGGCGTGACCGTGGTACTCGCGGACGGGTCCGTCGCACGGTCCGGCGGGCACGTCATCAAGAACGTCGCCGGCTACGACCTGGCCAAGCTGTTTCACGGGTCGTTCGGGACGCTCGGTGTCGTCGCCGAGGTAGTTCTGCGCCTGCATCCGCTGCCGCGTGCCGAGGCGACTGTCGAGGTCCCGGGCACCGCCGACGAGGCCTTCGCCTCCGCCGGGCGGATCGTCGGATCGGCGCTGGATGCCGCTGCCCTGGAGTGGGTTCACGACGAGGACGCCGGCGGACGCCTGCTCGTCCGTCTGGAGGGCACTCCCGACGGCGTGACCGAGCGTGTCGTGGCCGTCGCCGCGCTCGTCGACGGCCGGGCGCGGACGCTCGAGGTCGACGCGGCGGACGCCGCCTGGCGGTCGGTCGCGGCCGTGGCCGACGGCACCGACGACGACACCGTGCTGCGGGTCGGCTCGCTGCCATCGGACGGCCCGGGGATGGTCGGCCTGATCGCGGCCGTCGCCGCGGAATCGAAGGTCGACGTCGCCCTGAGCAGCACGATCGCTGCGGGCGTGCACACGGTGCGGCTGCGCGGTGGCGATCGGGGAGCGCATGACCAGGTGCTGGAGGCGCTGCGCCCCATGGTCGGTGCCGCGTGCACCGTGCATCGGCGGGACGGGCTCGGCCCGGACACCCCGTCGTGGGGGACCCCGCCGCCCACAGTCCCGCTGATGCGCGCGGTCAAGCAGCAGTTCGACCCGCAGTGGCGCCTGGGCAACGGGCGTTTCGCGCCCTGGCTCGCCGCCCCCGGACATCGAGAGAAGGAGAAGTCATGACCGAGATCGCAGATGCCGGTACTTCGGGCTCGTTCGACGAGCACCGCCCTCCCCGGCGCGATCTGCTCGATGACTGCGTGCATTGCGGCTTCTGTCTGCCGACCTGTCCGACCTACGCGGTCACCGGCGAAGAGATGGAATCGCCCCGCGGGCGTATCTACCTGATGGACCTCGCCGCCCGCGGCGAGGTGAGCCTGGACGAGGCGTTCGGGAACCGGATGGACTCGTGCCTGGGCTGCCTGGCCTGCGTCAGCTCCTGTCCCTCCGGCGTGCAGTACGACAAGTTGATCGAGGCTGTGCGACCTCAGGTCGAGCGGCACGTGCCCCGCACGTTCGGCGACAAGCTGTTCCGCAAGCTGATCTTCATGGTGTTCCCTTACCCACGCCGGCTTCGGTTCGCCGCGCTGGGCGGGATCGCATATCAGCGCCTCGGCATCCGCGCGCTGCTGCACCGGCTGGGTGTGATCGACGCATTGCCGCCCCGGCTGCGCGCGATGGAGGCGCTGTTGCCCGAGACCACCGTGCGGAAGCTCTTCACCCGCACCGCCCCGTTCACGCCGTCGGTCGGCGAGTCCCGGCTGCGTGTGGGCATGCTGGCCGGCTGCGCCAACCGAGTCTTCTTCGGCGACGTCAACGCGGCGACCGTCCGCGTGCTCACCGCTGAGGGCTGTGACGTGTACGTGCCGCAGGAACGTCAGTGCTGCGGCGCGCTGTCGGTCCACGCGGGCCAGGAGGAAGACGGCCTGACGCGGGCGCGGGGGACGATCGACCTCTTCGAGCGCTACGAGCTCGACGTCGTCGTCGCGAACGTCGCCGGCTGCGGCTCGACGCTCAAGGAGTACGGCGACCTGCTCCGCGAGGACCCGGAGTACGCCGAGCGCGCCAAGGCGTTCGCCGCCCGGGTCCGGGACGTGAACGAGTTGGTCGCCGAGTTGCCGCAGCACGCGCCACGCAACCCCATCTCTACCAAGGTCGCCTACCACGACGCTTGCCATCTGGCCAATGCCCAGGGCGTCCGCAGCCAGCCCCGCGAGATCCTTCGGGCGATCCCCGGACTCGAGGTGTCCGATATCGCCGAGGCCGAGTTGTGCTGCGGCTCGGCCGGCATCTACAACATGGTGCAGCCGGAGAAGGCCGAAGAACTCGGCAAGCGTAAAGCAGCGAATATCGAAGCCGTCCAACCGGACGTCGTCGCCACCGCCAACGCCGGCTGCCTTCTGCAGATTCGCCGGTTCCTCGACGCCGGCGTGCCCGTCGTCCACCCGATCCAACTCCTCGACGCCTCCATCCGGGGTGTCGACCTGCTGAGGAAGGAGACGGAATGACCATCGCTACCACGGCGGGCGACGGCGGGATCATCACCTGGCCCGGCCACGGAGTTCCGGGACAGCGTCGGGCTGGAGGAGCAACTCGGCGTGAGCGGGTTCAACGCCCTTTACGGCAACCGCGTCGAGGGAGGCGGCCCCGCGAGCAGGACGACCTCGCGGTCTCCGGGCGCCGTGGCCGGTTGGTGCCGGGACGAGACCGAGTTCGCCCTACCCAGGGAGCCAAGCCGTTCCTGTCGTCCCGCCCGTGCGCTCAGCGTCAGCCGCGCGACGCCGAGGAACCCGAGCCTGTGGTTCACAGCCTCGTTGGGTGCGAGCCTCGGTCGGAATGTGTCAGAGCCGACCGGTGATCGCCTGGAGACCGATACCGGCCGCGCCGACGGCGATCCAGAGGATTGCGCCCAGCAGCAGGGGCCGCGGACCCGCCTCGCGCAGCTGAGAGAACTTGAGCGACAGACCTATCCCCGACAGGGCCAGGGTGATCAGGAACGTGCTGATCACTGGCAGTACCGGATGCCATGAGGCAGGGATTCCGCCACACGTGGCGACAGCCGACGCGGTCAGGAATCCGACGATGAACAGCGGGAACGCACGCCATATCCGCCTGCCGGCGCCCTCGTTCGGCCGGACATCGAGGGCCCGCCGGCGATAGGTCCGCCACATCACCAGGGCCGCACAGATCGGCACGATCATGAGACTGCGGGTCAGTTTCACCACCACCGCGTACGCTCCGGCCTCGGTTCCGTAGCTGTAGGCGGCGGCGACGACCGAGGACGTGTCGTTGATCGCGGTGCCGCTCCACAGCCCGAACGCCTCCTGCGACAACCCGAGCAGGTGGCCCACCGGAGGGAACAGGAGAACCGCGGCGATGTTGAACGTAAAGATGGTGCCGAGGGCATAAGCGACCCGGGCCTCGGCGGCGCCCACGGCGGCGGTGACCGCGGCGATCGCCGAGGCTCCGCAAATTCCGGTTCCGGCTCCGATCAGCAGCCGGGTCTCACGGTGGATGCCCAGCAGTCCGCCGATGGCCCGGGCGCCGCCCAGTGCCACGGCCAGCGTGCCCAGCATGACCGGCAGCGACCCCACCCCCACGTGCAGCACCTCGCTCAGGGGAAGTCCGGCTCCGAGCACGATGATGGACGCCTGCAGAACCTGTCTGCCCACGACCGCGTACCCGGGGCGCAAGCGCTCGACCGGTCCGGGTGGGGCGATACGCCTCAGCAGGGCTCCGGCAAGGGCACCGACCACGATCCCGAACACCGGGCCGCCCACGGTCGGGACGAGATGGCCCAGCCAGGTGGCGGGCAGCGCGACCGTCACAGCGACGGCCAGCCCCGGCAGAGCGGCGCCCGCCGCTCGCCGGGCGCGCCTCGTACCGGCGAGTACGTGTGGCAGTGGCTTGACCAGCAGGACGTACGACGATTGCATGGCGTCTCCTTCATGGATCCGTACTGCACGATCGCCGCGTCCTGCCGGTCACCGGTAGAGACCAATTCCCGAGGAGGTCATAAGCAGTGCTGATGGGCCTTCCGCCGGGGACACCGGAACTCAAGATGCTGGGCCTGCTGGTCTCGGTCGCGGAGACCGGCAGTCTCGGACAGGCCGCCGCACGCCATGGGATAAGCCAGCCGGCGGCGAGCATGCGGATCAGCGCCCTGGAACGCCAGCTTCGGCTGGTACTGATCGAACGCGGCCCCACGGGGTCACGAATGACCCCGGCCGGGACCGCTGTCGTGGACTGGGCGCTGCCGGTGCTCGATGCGGCCCGAGCGCTGGTCAGTGGTGTAGCCGCGCTCCACGCGGACCAGCAGGGCCGGCTGCGGGTCGCCGCGTCGATGACCATCGCGGATCACCGGGTGCCGGGGTGGCTGATCGCTCTGCGCGCCAGGATCCCGGAGGTCAGGGTCGCCTTGCGAGTCGGCAATTCGTCGCAGGTCGCGGATATGATCCGGAGCCGTGAGGCCGACCTCGGCTTCGTCGAGGGCCCGCACGCACCACACGGCCTTCGCAGTCGCGCCATCGCCAGTGACGAGCTGGTCGTGGTGGTCGCGCCGGGACACCCCTGGGCCAGGCGCCGAAAGCCGCTACCTCTGCGGACACTGGCTGCGACTCCCTTGATCGTGCGCGAACAGGGCTCAGGCACGCGCGACGCCGTATGGGAAATCCTCCGCCGGTCCGCGGCAACCCTTCCCCTGCCTTCACCTGAAACGCCCCCGCCCCATACGTCTTCGGCGGGGGCTGCCCCAGCGGGCCCTTCCGCCGGCCGGAGGCCGCAAGGTGCCGCCGGAGGCACGCCCGCCGGTTCTGCGGGCCGCGCAGAGCCCGCCCCGCCTGCGGCGGAACTGGGTTCCACCACCGCGATCAAGTCCGCCGTGTCCATGGGCGACGCGCCTGCCGTGCTGAGCCGTCTCGCCGTATCCGCCGAACTCGCTGACCGGCGGCTGATCAGCGTGCCGCTGGAGGAGCCCGCACTGATGCGACGGCAGTTCCGCGCCGTCTGGCTGCGCGAGACGTCACCGACGGGGCCGGCGGCCACGCTGCTGGCCCTTGTCTCCGGCAGGTAGCAGGCAGGGACTCAGGCCCTCATGCGCGACGGACGTCGGGGGGGGCGTCAGCCTGCGCCCACCGGGACCCCGACACGAGTGCAGGCAAGCCCTCCCGTCGGCGAGAGCCCTGGCGATACCAGCCCGCTCGTGCCTCTTTTCCCAGGTCAGCGAGGTGCACGCAGCGAAGAGACTGGCGTAACTGATGCGTAATTCCGGCAACCGCTCAGCGTAACACGCCATGCCCAGCATTCCGGCCATGACAGGGATCATCGCCAGTGGCAGAGCCGCAGGAAGCCGTGTCGCACCAGTACGGCGCATCCGGGACGTGCTGCGCACCCGCATTCTCACGGGCATATACGGAACCCGGCCGTTGCCCTCCGAGGCGGTGTTGGCCGCCGAATTCCGGGCCAGCCGCAACATCGTCCGGGACGTCCTCGCGCTGCTGCGCATGGAGGGCCTGGTCGACCGTATTCCCGGCGTCGGAACGTTCGTCGTGTCGGGAAAGGCCGTGCAGGGACTGGACCGGCTGCGCGGACTCGCGGAGAGCTTCGACACCGGCCCGGACCGAGTCGTCAACCAGGTACTGCTGGCGGACACCGTGCCCGCCACACCCACCGTGGCCGAGCGTCTTGAGCTCAGCCCGGGCACCGAGGTGATTGCTCTGGAGCGGGTGCGGCTGCTCGACGGACAGCCCCTCTCACTGGATGCCAGCTACCTGCCCGCGGACATCGGCAGGCCCCTGCTGCAGATGGACCTGGCACGGCACGACGTCTTCGAGCTTCTCGAAGGCGAACTGGGCCTTCCCCTGGGCGCCGCCGCACTGTCCATTGAGGCGATCGCCGCCGACCGCACGGTCGCCGATCTCCTGCGGGTGCCCGACGGCTTCCCCCTCCTGTTCTTCGAACGGCTGACATACACAGATGCGGGCCGGCCGATCGATCTCGAGTTCGTCCGATTCCGCGGCGACCGGATGTCCCTGGCCGGCTGGCTCCACCGCACCCCCGACCCGCTGCTGAACCACCCTGCCTCCGAAAGGGGCTGACTTCCGTGCAGATCCCACCTCAGTCGCAACGGCGCGAACTCGCCTGCGACGTCCTCATCGTCGGCGGGGGCACCGCCGGCACGATGGCGGCCCTGACCGCGGCCGCGAACGGCGCGGACGTGCTGCTGCTGGAGAAGGCCCACGTACGTCATTCCGGTGCCCTGGCCATGGGCATGGACGGGGTGAACAACGCCGTGGTTCCGGGCAAGGCGACCCCCGAGGACTACGTCGCGGACATCACCCTCGCGAACGACGGCATCGTCAACCAGCGCACCATCTACGAGACCGCGACCCGCGGCTTCGGCATGGTGCAGCGGCTGGAGGGCTACGGCGTCAAGTTCGAGAAGGACGAGCACGGCGAGTACGCCGTGCGCAAGGTGCACCGCTCGGGCAGCTATGTGCTGCCGATGCCCGAGGGCCGCGACGTCAAGAAGGTTCTGTACCGCACGCTGCGCGCCCGCCATGTGCGGTCCCGGGTCACGATCGAGAACCGGATCATGCCGGTGCGGGTCCTCACCGTGGACGGCCGGGCGGTCGGTGCGGTGGGGTTCGACACCCGGTCCGGAGAGTTTGTCACCATCTCGGCCGGCGCGGTCATCCTGGCGGCCGGAGCCTGCGGACGCCTGGGCCTTCCGGCCAGCGGCTATCTGTACGGCACCTATGAGAACCCGACCAACGCCGGCGACGGCTATGCGATGGCTTATCACGCCGGCGCGGAGCTCTCCGGTATCGAGTGCTTCCAGATCAATCCACTCATCAAGGACTACAACGGGCCGGCGTGCGCCTATGTGGCCAATCCCTTCGGGGGATACACGGTCAACGCCGATGGGAATCGATTCGTCGACTGTGACTACTGGTCCGGCCAGATGATGGCCGAGGTCAAGCGCGAACTGGACAGCGCCCGCGGCCCCATCTACCTCAAGCTCAGCCATCTGCCGGACGCCACGATCAACCAGATCGAGGGCATCCTGCACACCACCGAGCGGCCGACCCGCGGCACCTTCCACTCGGGCCGCGGCCACGACTACCGCACCCGCGACATCGAAATGCACATCTCCGAGATCGGGCTGTGCAGCGGGCACTCCGCCTCGGGCGTATGGGTGGACGAGCACGCCGCGACCACGGTGCCGGGCCTGTACGCCGCCGGAGACATGGCTTGTGTGCCGCACAACTACATGATCGGCGCCTTTGTGTACGGCGACATCGCCGGCGAGCACGCCAGTGCCTTCGCCACCTCCGCCGGCCGGCCCGCTCTGCCCGAGGACCAGATCGCCGCGGCCCACGAACTGATCTACCGGCCACTGTCCAACCCCGACGGCCCGCCCCAGCCGCAGGTGGAGTACAAACTGCGCCGCTTCGTCAACGACTACCTCCAGCCGCCCAAGACCGAGCGCTACCTGACCCTCGGCCTTGAGGCGTTCGGGCGGATGAGCCGTGAGATCGCCGGCATGGGAGCCCACACACCCCACGAGCTGATGCGCTGCGCCGAGGTCACCTTCATCCGTGACTGCGCCGAGATGGCCGCCCGCGCCTCACTGGCCCGCACCGAGAGCCGCTGGGGCCTTTACCACCAGCGTGCCGACTGGCCCGAGCAGGACGACGCAAGCTGGTTCCGCCATCTGAACCTGCGCAAGAGCGGCCCGGCAGACAACGCGGAGATGGAGACGCTGACCCGGCCGGTGGCGCCCTACATCGTGCCCGTGCCCGGTTTCACCCGCCCGGACGGGGTGCCGGACGCGCCCGCACCGGCCGGTGCCGACCTGGCGGCGGTGTGGGGATGAGCACGCCCACACAGCGCCCCCATCGCATCCTCGCGCTCCTGGAACTGGCCGATGAGTCCCCGACCACCGAGGAACTGGCGGAGTTCCTGACCGACACCGACCCCGATGTGCGCCGCACCGCGCTGACCGTGCTCAGTGAGGCCGCCGAATCCTGGGAGGAGCCGTCGTCGGTCTTCGCCGCGGCCCTGCTGGACTCCG
Source organism: Streptomyces sp. NPDC000880 (assembly GCF_053599675.1). Lineage (NCBI taxonomy): Bacteria > Bacillati > Actinomycetota > Actinomycetes > Kitasatosporales > Streptomycetaceae > Streptomyces > Streptomyces sp. NPDC000880. The sequence goes on from NZ_JBSFMS010000048.1 coordinate 36,122, forward strand.
AGGGGACTGTCCGCCGGACCGCCATCGAGCTGCTCGGCGAGCTGCGCGAGGTGCTGGTGTCCGGCGAGAGTTTCACGCGGTCGCTGCGCGAGGCGTGCGGGCACCCGGAGGCCGACGTCCGCGCCGCCGCCGTGGGCGCGCTGTGGCGTCACCGGCTGTGCGGCGTTGAGGAGTTGACCGCACTGCTGCCCGACCCCGACGAGGCGGTGCGCTGCGAGATCGTTCTCGGACTCGTCTCGCTCGACGCGCTCGACGCCCTGGCAGGAGCCGCGGCCGATCCGGCCGCCGCGGTGCGACTCGCCGTGGCCCGGGGGCTGGCCGCCGTCGGAGACCCGCGCGGCGCCGCCACCCTGATAGACCTCGCCCGGGACGCCGATGTCCTGGTCCGCGCCGCCGCCCTGGCCGCCATGGCACACACCGGCTGCACCGAGCACGCGGCGGCCCTGGCCCGTACGGCACTGGCCGACCCCGCCTGGCAGATCCGGCAAGGAGCGGCGGCCGCACTGGCGGTCGCGGACCCCGGGGAGGCGGTCTCACCGCTGATCGCCGCGACCCGGGACACCAACCTCGATGTACGCAAGGCCGCCGTCCGGGCCCTCGGGGGCCTGGCGGCGGGCCGCCCGGAGGTCCGGGCGGCGCTCGAGGAAGCCGTTACCGACGTGGACGCCGATGTCCGCGCCTTCGCCCGCATGGGCCTCACCGAATCCCCGACCAACGGACATGCTGAAGGAGACCACTGATGGCGCAAGCAGCGAACCGAGTCGACGTACCGGTCACCATCGACGAATCCAAGTGCATCGACGGATGCACGCTCTGCGTGGACATGTGCCCGCTGGACTCACTGGCCATCCATCCCGACACCGGCAAGGCGTATATGCACGTCGACGAGTGCTGGTACTGCGGTCCGTGCGCGGCCCGCTGCCCGGTCGACGCGGTCACGGTCGACATCCCGTTCCTGCTGCGGTGAGCGGAGCCTGACGTGGACGCCTTCCCGCACCCGGTCCCGCCCCGGACCCGCCGCCGCGGGACGCCGGTGCTCGCAGTGCTGACCGTACTCGGACTCGGTGCCAGTGCCTGCGGCACCGGGTCCGCGGCCGACTCCTCCACCGTGGTGGTCAACATCGGCTACCAGTCCAAGACCATCAACACCGTCACCGCCGGCACCCTGCTGCGTGAGCGAGGCACCTTCGAACGCAAGCTCAATGCCATCGGCAAAGCCAAAGGGGTGCGCTACAGGGTCGTCTGGCAGGACTTCCCGTCGGGGCCCCCGCTGACCGCGCAGATGATCGCCGGCAAGGTGGACATCGGCTCCATGGGCGACTACCCGGTCCTCGTCAACGGCTCGAAGACCGCCGAGTTCCCCGACGCCAGATCGGAGTTGGTCGCCGTCACCGGCTACAACCTGCGGGGATCGCTCAACCAGGTAGTGGTGCCGAACGATTCCTCGGCGGAAAAACTGACCGACCTGCGAGGCAAGGTACTGTCCACCAGCGTCGGCTCGGCCGCACACGGAATGCTGGTCAACGCCCTGCGGAAGAACGGGCTGGGCCCCGACGACGTCAAGTTGCTCAACCAGGAACCGGCGGTCGGCGCCTCGGCGCTCGATGGCAAGCAGGTAGCCGCACTCTCCCAGTTCGTGCCCTGGCCGCAGCTCATGGTCTTCCGCAAACAGGGCAAGCTGCTCTACGACGGCGGGTCCAACGGCGTCCCGACCTTCCACTCCGTCGTCTCCCGGAAGGCTTACACCGACGATCACCCCGACGTGATGCGGGCCTTCCTGGAGTCGGTACGGGACACGACGGACTACCTCAACCGGAGTCCGCTGACCGCGGCGCAGCAGGTCGCCAAGATCACCGGTATCGAACCGGAGGTGGTCTACCTCTACAACGGGCCGAGCGGCCTGGTGACCTTCGACCCGACGATCAAGCAGCCGTTGGTCGACGCCCTCGCCGCCGACCTGCCGTTCCTGAAGGACCTTGGCTCGGTCAAGAACCTGGACCTGCGCAAGTTCGTCAACGACAGCTATCTGCGCAAGGTCTACGGCTCCTCCTACGACACCGCCCGGAAGAACATCACCTCCCCGAGCAGTCTCAGCGGTCAGGACCCGGTCTGCCACAAGCCCGTCAAGGACCCGCGCACCGCCTCCGAGGTGTGGTTCAGCGGCGAGAAGTCGACCGGGGTCGCAGCGACTCCGACCTGCCTGCTGCGGCAGATCGCCGCGCACGACGGGGGCGTACGCGCCGCCTACGTACCGGATACGACGCACGGAACCCGGATGTTCGCGTCCGCCGCGACCTGGGTGCTCGACCCTGGCGGATCCACGGACTCCCGGCTGCTGCCGTTCGCGGTGGCCGCCGACGCGGATTCCTACCTGGCGGGCCGCTCCGGCGCCCGCAAGCTCGACTACGCGGCGGCACTGGCCGCTTCCTGAGCAGCAGCGATCGCAGGAAAATCGCAGGAAAGAGGACGCATGACAACAACTCCCGTCACCCAGCAGTCCCTCACACCCACCAGTGATCCGATCGCCGTCACCCCGCGACCGCGCCACGGTCTGCGTGCCGGTCTCCGCCCGCTCGTCAAGCCCGGAGTACGGTCCCGCCGACTGGCCGCCGGGGCACTGGCCGCGCTGCCACTGGCGGCGGTACTGCTGCTCTGGTACTTGTTCACGGCCAACGACGTCGTCCTGTGGCTGCGCTTCGACAAGGTACCCGGCCCGGTCGAAGTGTTCGACACACTCCAGGGGCGGCTCGCGTCCGGCAGCTACTACCAAGACCTACTGGCGAGTCTGCGCCGGATCCTGCTCGGCTTCGGGCTCGCCGCGGTGAGCGGGGTGGGCATCGGCATCGCGATCGGACGCTCGCGGGTCGTCCAGGCGCTGGTCCGGCCGCTCATCGAGGTCGCCCGGCCGATCCCGGCGATCGCACTCGTGCCGCTGGCGATCCTGATGTTCCCCACCGGCGAGCAGGGCATCGTGTTCATCACCTTCTTCGCGGCGTTCTTCCCTGTGGTGGTGAGCACCATCCACGCGATGAAGACACTGCCCAAGGTATGGGAGGAGGCCGCCCGGACGATGGGCGCCCGCCGACTGTCCGTACTGTCCCATGTAGTGCTCCCCGGAGCGATGCCCGGCATCTTCTCGGGGCTGTCGGTCTCCATGGGCGTGGCCTGGATCTGCGTGATCAGCGCCGAAATGATCTCGGGACAGTTCGGCATCGGCTACTACACCTGGCAGTCCTACGGGCTGCTCGACTACTCCGGCGTGGTCGTCGGCATGCTGTCGATCGGCATCCTGGGCTGGGGCACGGCCTGGCTGGTGGAGCGGCTCGGGTCCCGGATCAACCGCTGGCTGCCGAGGAACGCCCGATGAGCGCCGGAGCGCGGGTCCGGCTGGAGGGACTGAAGCTTGCCTTCGGCGACATGCCGGCCGCCGAGATCGACCTCGACGTGCGGCCCGGAGAGATCGTCGTTCTGCTGGGGCCCTCCGGCTGCGGGAAGTCGACCATCCTGCGCGCGCTGGCAGGGCTGCTCAAGCCCACCGCCGGGCGCGCGGAGGTCGACGGGAAGTCGGTGGGTGAGACCGACACGGCATGTGCCATGGTCTTCCAGGAGGACGCGCTGCTGCCCTGGCGCTCGGCCGCACGCAATGTCGAATTCGCCCTGAAACTGCGCGGAGTGCCCCGGGGGCAACGGCGCCGGCAAGCCGAAGAGCTGCTGGCCCAGGTCGGTCTCGAGGGCTTCTCCGGCCATCTGCCGGGCCAGTTGTCGGGCGGTATGAGGCAGCGTGTCCAGCTCGCCCGGACCCTGGCCACCCGCCCCCGCGTGATGCTGATGGACGAGCCGTTCGGCGCACTGGACGCCCAGACCCGTTCGGAGATGCAGCAACTGCTGGTCTCGGTCTGGCGCCAGTACGAGACCACGATCCTGTTCGTCACCCACGACGTCGACGAGGCCCTGTTGCTGGGCGACCGGATCGTGCTGCTCAGCCCCCGCCCCGCCGTCGTGCGCACGACCGTCGACATTCCCGGCCCCCGGCGCCCAGGCGCGCAGTTCGAACCCGAATTCGCCCGTCGCCGCTACGAAATCCTCGCCTCGATCGGCGACGCGCCCCCCGCCGCGCTCTCCCCCGAAGGCGCCTGAATTCCCTGTCGTCCGAACCGCTACAGCAAAGGAGTCACCCCATCATGACTTTCGTCATCGGGGCCGCGTGCGTCGACGTCATGGACCGCGCCTGCGTCGACGAGTGCCCGGTGGACTGCATCTACGTCGGGGAGCGCATGGCCTACATCAACCCCGAGGAGTGCATCGACTGCAGCGCCTGCGAACCCGTCTGCCCGGTCGAGGCGATCGCCACAGTGGAGGAGCTCGCACCACAGGAGGCGGACTTCGTCACGGAGAACGCCCGCTTCTTCTCCGAGGCGCTGCCCGGGCGTGCCGAGCCGCTGGGTTCGCCCGGCGGTGCGGCCGAATTCGGCCCGATCGGCGTCGACACGCCCTTCGTCCAGAGCTACAACGCGCCATGAGCGGCATCCGCCCCGCACGGACCGAGCGGCTCGACCGGGTGGTCATCCGGTTCGCCGGTGACTCCGGAGACGGTATGCAGCTCACCGGCGACCGGTTCACCTCAGCGGCGGCGGCCTTCGGGAACGACCTGGCCACGCTGCCGAACTTCCCCGCCGAGATCCGCGCCCCACAGGGCACCATCCCCGGAGTCTCGTCCTTCCAGGTGCACTTCGCGGACTACGACATCCTCACCGCCGGAGACCGGCCGGATGTGCTGGTGACGATGAACCCGGCCGCGTTGAAGGCCAACCTCGCCGACCTGCCGCCGGGCGGGACGGTGATCGTGAACACCGACGAGTTCACCCCGCGCAATCTGGCCAGGGCCGGCTACGGCTCCGACCCACTGGAGGACGGCACCCTGACCGCCTTCCAGGTCCACCAGGTGGCCATGGCGACGCTGACCCGGGGCGCGCTGGCGGACACCGGCCTGAGCAAGAAGGACGCGGAGCGGGCGAAGAACATGTTCGCCCTGGGCCTCCTCTCCTGGATGTACCACCGGCCGACCAACGGGACCGAGCGATTCCTGCGCCAGAAGTTCGCGCGCAGGCCCGAGATCGCCGAGGCGAACATCCTTGCCTTCCGGGCCGGCTGGAACTACGGCGAGACCACCGAGTCGTTCGCGGTGACTTTCGAGGTCGCACCCGCGACGGCGCTCCCTGCGGGCGAGTACCGGCAGATCACCGGCAACACCGCCCTGGCGTACGGCATCGTCGCGGCCGGGGCGCGGTCGGGGCTGCCGGTGTTCCTCGGCAGTTACCCGATCACCCCGGCCAGCGACATCCTGCACGAGCTGTCCCGGCACAAGGACTTCGGTGTGATCACGGTGCAGGCGGAGGACGAGATAGCCGCGATCGGGGCCGCGCTGGGGGCCGCGTACGGCGGGGCGCTGGGCGTGACCACCACGTCCGGTCCCGGTCTCGCCCTCAAGAGCGAGACCATCGGCCTGGCCGTGATGACCGAGTTGCCGCTGCTGGTGATCGACGTGCAGCGTGGCGGGCCGTCCACCGGACTGCCCACCAAGACGGAGCAGGCGGACCTGCTGCAGGCGATGTTCGGCCGCAATGGTGAATCCCCGGTGCCGGTTCTCGCCCCGTCCACCCCGGCGGACTGCTTCGACACCGTGCTCGACGCGGCCCGCATCGCCCTCACCTACCGGACACCGGTCCTACTGCTGTCCGACGGCCATATCGCCAACGGCTCGGAGCCCTGGCTCGTTCCCGACGCCTCGAAACTGCCCGACCTGAGCGTCGAGTTCACCACAGAGCCCAACGCCCCCGACGGGTCCGGCGGTTTCTGGGGCTATCTGCGCGACCCGTGGACACTCGCCCGGCCCTGGGCAGTGCCCGGCACCCCCGGGCTCGAACACCGGATAGGCGGCCTGGAGAAGGCCGACGGCACGGGCGACATCTCGTACGACGCGGACAACCACGACCGCATGGTGCGGCTGCGTCAGGCCAAGGTCGACGGGATCGCCGTACCCGACGCCGTGCCGGACGACCCTTCCGGCGGGGCCGAGGTCCTGGTCGTGGGCTGGGGCTCCTCGTACGGGCCGATCGGCGCCGCGGCACGCCGCGTTCGCAGGGCTGGATACGCCGTCGCGCACCTGCATCTGCGCCACCTCAACCCCCTTCCGGCCAACCTGGGCGAGGTCCTCTCCCGCTACCAGCGGGTCGTGGTCCCGGAGTTGAACCTCGGCCAGCTCGCGCTGCTACTGCGTGCCAAGTACCTGATCGACGCCATCTCGTACACCAAGGTCGCCGGTCTGCCGTTCGGGGCGGAAGAACTGCAGGGCGTGTTCACCGATGCGATCGAAGGAGTCCGATATGACCACCATTGACCTCGGCCTGCCGGGCATCGGCGGGCAGGCGCTGGTGCCCGCGGCCGAGACGAAGCTGTCAGCGAAGGACTTCAAGTCCGACCAGGAGGTGCGCTGGTGCCCAGGCTGTGGCGACTACGCGGTCCTGGCCGCAGTGCAGGGCTTCATGCCCCGGCTGGGGCTGAGGCGGGAGAACACCGTGTTCATCTCGGGCATCGGCTGCTCCAGCCGATTCCCCTACTACATGAACACCTACGGGATGCACTCCATCCACGGCCGCGCCCCGGCCATCGCCACTGGTCTGGCCGTGGCCCGTCCCGATCTGTCGGTGTGGGTGGTCACCGGAGACGGGGACGCCCTGTCGATCGGTGGCAATCATCTGATCCACACCCTGCGGCGCAACGTGAATCTGAAGATCCTTCTGTTCAACAACCGGATCTACGGGCTCACAAAAGGCCAGTACTCACCGACCTCCGAGACGGGGAAGGTCACCAAATCCACCCCCATGGGCTCGGTCGACGCCCCCTTCGACCCGGTGTCGCTGGCCCTGGGCGCCGGTGCCACCTTCGTGGCCCGCGTCCTGGACTCGGATCGCACGCGGCTGACCGAGGTGCTCACCGCCGCCGCCGAACACCGAGGCACCGCTTTCGTGGAGATCTACCAGAACTGCCCGATCTTCAACGACGGCGCCTTCGACGTACTCCGGCAGGCCGGCGAGAGGGAGCGGCGCCTCATCCCGCTGCGGCACGGCGAACCGGTTCGCTTCGGCGCCAACGGGGGCACCCCCGGAGGCTCCGGGGGAGAGTACGGCGTGATCCATACCGGTTCCGGAGGGCTGGGGACGGCGAAGGTCTCGGACGTCGGGGAGGAGGCGCTGGTGGTGCACGACGCCACCCTGGAGGACCCTTCCTACGCCTTCGCCCTGTCGCGGCTGTGCTCGCAGGACCTCAGCCACACCGTCACCGGGGTCTTCCGTTCCGTGAGCCGCCCGGCGTACGACGACCAGGTCCGCGCCCAGATCGACCAGGCCAGGACCGCGGCCCCCGCCGGCCTCCAGTCCCTGCTCACAGGCAAGGACACCTGGACCGTCGTCGGCTGACCCCGCGACACGTCCGCTCTCACACCCAGCCCCGGATTCGGAGTTCTCCTGTGACTATTGCACCGGCCCACCAACACGCCGCCCCGACCATGGACGCCGTCCGCCAGGCGCTGTCCGGGGTCCTCGACCCGGAGATCCAGCGGCCCATCACCGACCTCGGGATGGTCAAGGAGATCACGGTCGGCGCCGACGGCGCAGTCACCGTCGGAATCTATCTGACCGTGTCCGGCTGCCCGCTGCGCGACCGGATCACCGCGGACGCCACCGCCGCCGTATCCGCGCTGCCCGGCGTGCGCGAGGTGCGGATCGAGCTGGACGTGATGAGCGACGAGCAACGCACCGAGCTCCGCATGAGTCTGCGGGGCGACACGGCGGAGCCGGTGATCCCCTTCGCCCTGCCCGGTTCCCTGACCCGGGTGTACTGCGTCGCCTCCGGCAAGGGCGGGGTCGGCAAGTCCAGCGTCACGGTCAACCTGGCCGCCGCTATGGCCTCCCGCGGTCTGTCCGTCGGCGTGGTGGACGCCGATATCCACGGCCACTCGGTCCCCCGGATGCTGGGGGCGACGACCGGCCCCACCCGGGTCGAGAAGATGATCATGCCTCCCCGGGCGAGTGGTGTGAAGGTGATCTCCATCGGGATGTTCACCCCGGGGAACGCACCGGTGGTGTGGCGCGGCCCGATGCTGCACCGCGCGTTGCAGCAGTTCCTCGGCGAGGTGTACTGGGGGGATCTGGATGTGCTGCTGCTCGACCTGCCGCCCGGCACCGGCGACATTGCGATCTCCATCGCCCAGTTGCTCCCGAACTCCGAGATTCTCGTGGTGACCACACCGCAGATGGCCGCGGCCGAGGTGGCCGAGCGTGCCGGGGCCATCGCCGTGCAGACCCGTCAACGCGTGGCTGGGGTGGTGGAGAACATGTCCTGGTTGCGGCTGCCGGACGGTTCGACGACGCAGCTCTTCGGATCCGGCGGCGGCCGGTCGGTCGCGGAGTCGCTGTCCCTCGCCATGGGCACGGAAGTCCCCCTGCTCGGTCAGGTGCCGCTGGACCCGCGCCTGGGCGGGGCGGGCGACGCCGGTACGCCGTTGGTGCTGACGGAACCGGAGGCTCCGGCAGCGGTGGTGCTCCGTGACATTGCGAAAAGGCTGTCCGTACGCCCACGCGGCCTGGCCGGTTGCCGGCTCCCGTTCAGCCCGTCGTCGAGCGGGCACCCCCACCAGGAGCCCCGTAACGAGTCCTGACCGTGACTGTTCGGGATCGATGATCCGAAACCCAGCCCCGGCACGCCCTGTCCCTACCGGCAACCCTCTGAGGGATGAGCTCCAACAACCGACCACGGTTGTACGCGGGCACCATTGGACGGCGAGACCCGGATGAAGCGCCTGGCCGATGCAGAGGTTCGCTTGTCCGATCGCTTCCCTCTCGTTGAACTGGCCCCCTATCCGGCAGGAGTTGACACAGCCCGGACGGCCGGCCAGCGAGCTCTTAATCAGCGGCCCGGGGGTCGAGTCCCTGGCGGCGCACTCGCGATCATGTTGCCGGCCCAGGCGCTGGTGAAGTCGGCGCCGGCGATCAGGGCGCTCGGGACGGTGACACGCTGCAGTGTCCGGAGTCCGATCAGTTGCACCTCGTCCGTCGGGGCACGAGCGGCTGCAGGATCGCTTGACATGTCAGGCCGCCAGGGCGGGAGTTCGCCTCCGCCGGCCGGTGGCGAAGGTCGCGGCGTACACAGCGGTGGCGACGGCAAGGATGGCGAAACTGGGCGGCATGCCGGGCAGCGCGTAGCTGAGGCCGAGCCCGGCCCACATCTCCGCGACAGCAAGAGCGGCGGACAGGGCCAGTGCACGGTGGGGGCGGTCGGTGAGGCGCTGGGCAGCGCCGGCGGGGGCGGCGAGCAGGCCCAGGATCAGTAGTGATCCGACGGCCTGGGTGGCCTCCGCCGCGCAGGCGCCGACCAAAGCCAGGAAGCCGAAGCCGAGGATCCGTACGGGCACACCGCGGGCGGCGGCGACTGCTCCGTCGACGGAGGCGAACAGCAGCGGGCGGGCGATGGCGATGACAGCCGCGCAGATGCCGGCCGCCACCAGCGCCGCGGTCAGGGCCTGGGCGGCGGACAGACCGAAGATCGACCCGAAGAGCACGTTGACGCCGACGCCGCCGCCGGCCGCGCTGCGGGAGGTGGTGTAGAGGGTGAGGAAGAAGACGCCCATGCCCAGGATCCAGGAAAAGACGCTGCCGATGGCGATGTCGTCGGGCCGGCCCCGGCTGCCGAGGGTGCCGAGCAGCACGGCGATGATGATGGTGGCCGCGAACAGGCCGAGGCGTAGGTCGTAGCCGAGGGCGAGGGCGGCCAGGGCGCCGGTGAAGGCGACATGGCTGAGTGCGTCGCCGGTGAAGACCTGGGCGCGCAGCACCAGGAAGTAGCCGGTCAGGCCGGCCGCGGCGGCGATAGCGGTGCCGGCGAGCAGGGCGTGCTGGAAGAACGGGTGCGCGAACGCGGCGGCCCATCCCGATGAGGCCAGGACCGTCGTCGTCATGCCGGACCTCCTGCCGGTACGAGGCCGGGGAGCCGGTGGACGGCCAGGCGGCCCAGCCGGGCCAGAACGTAGCCGGCGAACGCGAAGGTGGTCACGTAGAACCCGATGGGGTAGGGCGAGTAGTAGGCGGTGATCAGGCCGAGCCAGGTCACCGCGAGCGAGATGAACACGGACAGCGCGAGGCTCACGGCGGGCCGGGCGGTCAGCGTCTGCGCGGTGGCGGCGGGCATCACCAGCAGGGCGAACACCAGCAGAGTGCCGGTGATCTGGCTCGCCTCGGCGGCCGCCGCCCCCAGCAGGATCAGGAACACCGTGGACAGCAGGCGCACCGGCACGCCCCGCCCGGCGGCGACATCGGGGTCGACGGAGGCGAATACCAGCGGGCGTCCGATCACGGCGAGCACAGCCAGGACGACGACCGCCGCCGCCAGCAGCACCCAGACCTGGGTGGTGCTGATGCCCAGGAAGCTGCCGAACAGCAGCGAGTTGACGCCGCCCAGCAAGCCCTTGTACAGGGCGGTGAACAGAAAACCGCAGGCGAGCAGGAACGCCTGGACGGTGCCGGTGAGCGCCGACTCGTGCCCGTCGGCGTCCCGACCGGCACGCGGGATCGCCGCGACGACCACCGCAGCGGTGAGGCAGAAGGCGAAGTAGCCGTACGTCGCGCTGATGCCGAGCAGGGTGGCACCGGCCGCGCCGGGGAAGCCGACGACGGCCAGGGTGTGCCCGGCGAAGCTCTGCCGCCGCAGCACCATGAACCACCCCATGACCCCGGCAGCCACGGCCACCACGGTGCCGGCCCGGAAGGCGTTGACCATGAACGGGTACGCCCACATCTGCTGCAGGTCGGCCAACGGGTTCCACGACCAGTCCGGGTAGGCGTCGGCCAGAACGGTCAGCGGCATCATGGCCGCCTGTCCCGGGCATCCGGCACGGTGTGCCGGTCGGTGTGCAGGGCGGGTGCCTCTGGTTGTCCGACGACCACGAGCCGGCCGTCGGAGGTGCGCAGCACCTCAATCGGTGTGGCATACAGCCGGGACAGGATCTCGGAGGTGATGACCTGCTCGGGGTGGCCCGCGACGGCACCGCCCTCGGCGAGGTACACCACCCGGTCCAGGCGGGAGAGGATCGGGTTCACGTCGTGCGCGACCATCACCACGCTCACGCCCTCCTCCCGGCAGATCCGGCCGACCAGCGCGGCCACGGCGGCCTGGTTGGGCAGGTCGAGGCTGTCCAACGGCTCGTCGAGCAGCAGCAGTTCCGGGCGGCGTACGAGCGCCTGCGCGATCAGCAGCCGCTGCTGCTCGCCGCCCGAGCACCGCCCGATCGGCCGGTTCGCGTACGCCGACGCCCCGACCAGGTCGATCACCTCGGCAATCCGCTCCCCGGCGGCCTTGCGCCGGGCGCCGGACAGCCCCGGCAGCCCAATCCCCCAGCGGTCGCCGTCCCAGCCCAGCCGCACGATGTCGGTGCCGCGCATGCGCAGCGAGGCGTCGAAGCTACGGCGCTGCGGCAGGTACCCGACGCGCTGTCCGGCCCGCCCGGGCCGCTCGCCCAGCACCCGCACCTCCCCGGAGGCGGTCGGCAGCACGCCGAGCAGGACCTTGATCAGGGTGGACTTGCCCACCCCGTTCGGGCCGAGCACGGCGACGAACTCGCCCGCGCCGACGTCCAAGTCGACCCCGGACCACAGAGTGCGCCCGCCGACCCGTACCGCCGCACCGCGCAGCGACACCACGGCGAACTCGTCGGCTACCGCCAGAAGGGC
>NZ_JBSFMS010000049.1:0-47808 GCF_053599675.1 Streptomyces sp. NPDC000880
CCTCCACTCCCCGACGCCACCACGCATACCGAGATCATCCCGCACCAATGATCACGAACGCAGGCGGGTTGCCGGTTACTGAGACACGCTCCTAGCCCGCAGCCTCTTCTTCCTGTGCGAAGTCTTCCTGTACGAACCGCAGAACGCCCCACATACTGTGCTCATCGGGGACGCCCTGCGGTCCGTTCGCTACGCAGGCCCCCAACTCCTTGCGCAGCGCACCCGCGTCGACGCCTGAGCCGATGAGCACCAGCTGGGTGAGGCGCTGCGCACCGCGCGGCCAGGGCTCGGGGTAGAAGCGCAGAAAGCGGCCGACCGCATGCACGGCGTATCTGTTGCCCGCGTCGGCCGCGCCGAAGTCGACGAAACCCTTGATCCGGTAGAGCCCTTCGGGCCGGGAATCGAGGAAGTCCATCAGCCGGCGCGGGATCATGGGCTCCTGCGCGGTGAAGTCGGCGCTCTCGTAGGCGGCATGCAGATGGCCCGCGTGATCCTGACCGTCCGCATGGTCGTGGTCGTCCTCGCGCAGGTCCTCGAAGGAGAGCTGGCGCACCTTCTCGTCCTGCTCCGGACGCACGGCGGGGTCGAAGAGCACCTCCGGGTCGACCCGCCCGTACGCCGCGGTGATCACGGGCGTACCGCCGCCGATCTTGCCGAGCGTCCCGAGCACGCGCTCAAGACCGGACTGCTCCACCCGGTCCGCCTTGTTCAGGACGACCAGATCGGCGACCGCGAGGTGCCTGTCGATCTCGGGATGCCGCTCCCGGGTGGCGTCGAACTCGGCCGCGTCGACGACCTCGACGAGTCCCCCGTACACGATGCGCGGGTTGTCGCTGGCAAGCAGCATCCGTACGAGCTCCTGCGGCTCGGCCAGGCCGCTCGCCTCGATGACGATGACATCGATCCGGGCGGCGGGCCGGGTGAGCTTCTCCAGATAGTCGTCCAGCTCGCTCGCGTCGACGGCGCAGCACAGACAGCCGTTCCCGAGGGAGACGGTGGAGCCGACCTGCCCGGCGACGGTCATGGCGTCGATCTCGATGGAGCCGAAGTCATTGACGATCACGCCGATCCGGTTGCCCCGGTTACGCCGGAGCAGATGGTTGAGCAGGGTGGTCTTGCCCGATCCCAGAAATCCGGCGAGGACGACGACAGGGATCTGCGGCTTGATCAAGGCGGCACCTCTGGGGATTCTCAACTGCTGCGGCGGTCCCCAGGATATGGCGGCCGGCCGACGGCCCCCGCCCGCCCAGGGCCGTTGCCATGAGCGGGCGGGAGCGTACGGGCATCTGTGACGCATCACGGACGCATCAGGGAGGCATCAGGAGCGGTAGGCCTCCACTTCACTGAACTGCGCGGCCGGCCAACCGGTGTTGGCGGTTACCGTGAGCCGCAGATGACGGGTGGTCGTGCCTGCGGGGAGCATGACCGAGACGGCGTTGCCACTCGCCGGGTCGAAGCGGTAGCCCTTCGACGCCACCAGGGTGGAGTACGCCGAACCGTCCGTGCTGCCCAGCACCGACAGTGTCTGGGTCCGCGCCTGCCAGGCCGTGGGTGGGGGCAGTTTCAGCACCAGCCGGGTGACCCCGGTGGCCGCGCCGAGGTCGACCGTCAGCGACTGCGGGAAGGCGTTGTTGGTGCTCTCCCAGTACGAGTTGGCGTCGCCGTCGACCGCCTTGCCGGGCGTGTAGACGTCGACGGAGCCAGTCGCGGTGGCCGGGCGGCCCTTGGCGAGGTTCCGGGCCGGGTCGGGCGGCGGTGTGGTGCTGGGATCCGGCGACGGGCTCGGGTCCGTGCCGCCGCCGTAGTCGGGTGCCGGCCAGGGCCCGCAGTAGGTGGCCGGGAGCTTCTCGTTCCAGCCGGAGTTGCCCCCTCCCTGGGTGAGGTTCAGCTGGCTGCCGAGGCAGCTGTGGACGGGCTCGGTGAATCCGATGTGCTTAGCCGTGACATTGGTGAACGAGGCGACGGCGGGATCGTTGAACTGGAGGGCGAAGGTGCCGGTCCCGTCGATGTTCACCCGGTTGAAGTGGACACCCTTGGTGGTTCCTGAGACGAAGTGGATCGCCGCGTAGGAACTGTCGAGGATGTCGGTGTCGGTGACATTTATCGTCGCCTTGTCGATGGAACTGTTGCGGGAGTCGAACCAGATCGCGCCGATCGGGAAGGGCCAGCCGTAGTCGGTGTTCCCGGCGCGGATCGTGGTGTTGCGGGCGAGCGTGAAGGTGCCCGAGACATCGGTGCCCTGGCCGGGCGTGACGCCCGGGTAGCGATTGCCGACGTGCAGCCCGCCGCCGTTGGTCAGCGATTCGGCCACCACATTGTCGGTGACCGAGATGTCCTTGCCGCCGTAGATCGCGATGTTGTTCGCGAGGATCGGCAGCACCACGGTGTTCTTGGTGAACGTATTGCCGACATTGGGCTTTGTGTCGGCCCACATCGCGAGGCCGTCGTCGCCCAGATTGCGCAGGAAGGTGTTCTCCACCGAGGAATTGGTCACTCCCCAGTGGAAGTTGACCCCGTCGGCGGTCTGGTCGAGGATCCGGCTGTTCTTGATGTGGAAGTTGTCCATCGGGCCGTCCATCCAGGCCCCGACCTTGGTGTGCTGCATCCAGACGTTGTCGACGACCGAGTCGCTCATGGCTCCGCCGATGGCGTTGACCTGGTCCTCGTCGACGCGCTCGGCAATCTCGCCAATGATCGCGAAGTCCTTCACCGTGACATTGCGGCTCGGCCCCCCGGCCTCGTGCGGGCGGATCTCACCGCTGTAGCCGCCGCCGGACACGTACTTGCCGTAGATCCCCGCGGCCCGCTTACGGTCGGTGGGGTGCCTGCCCGTCAGCACGCTGTACCAGGGGCCGGCGCCGCGCAGGGTCACCCGGTCGACCACGACATGGTCGGTGAGCTTGAAGGTGCCCTGCGGGATGTACACCTCCTTGGCCTGTGCCTGGCCGGCGTCGACGGCCCGCTGGAAGGCTGCGGTCGAGTCCGCGGCCCCGCTCGGGTCCGCCCCGTAGTCCGTCACGGAGAGCGAGCCGGCGGGGCGGCCGACCGGGGCGGCGACCTGCTCGAAGTCGGCGAGGTCCACCGCCGCCCAGGGCGTAGCACCGGTGGACGCCAGGGTGATCCTTACCTTCGATCCGGCGGGCAGGGTGCGGCCGAAGAGCGTTCTGGTCTCGTCGTAGAAGTGGTGCGGCTTGTCGCCCGGTGCGTTGGTGAAGGGGTAACTGCCGTAGAACCAGCTGTACTTCGAGGTGAAGTCGAGGTCCTTCAGCTTGGCGCCGTCGAGCCTGAGCTCGACCGGGGCGCTGATGCCCGTGCCGGCCGCGTTGTCCGGGACGGCGTAGCGCACGGTCATCGCGTTGGCCGGCTGGGTCAGCGTGAACTCGACGTACTCCCCTGCCGCGTCGAGGCGTACCGCCCGTCGGCCCGAGGCCTCGGAGGGCAGTGTGGTGTACGTACGGTCGGGGCCGATGACCGAGCCGCTGGTGACAGCGGTCTCCGCCTCCAGTTCGGTGAAGGGGACCGTGGCACCGCGCCCCTCGACGGCCAGCGGGGACAATGCCTGCCCGGCCGCGGCGGCCGGGGCTGAATCGGTCACGGCGGCGGCCGTACCCAGCGAGACGGCGCAGGCCAGTGCGGCCAGCAGGGCGATTAGTCGGCCACGTGGTGCGGCAGGTGCGCCAGGTGCGGCTCTTGTTGCGCTCATGACACTCAGACCTCCTGAGGTGGGGGGATCGATGACCGGCGGCGCCGGCCGCGGCGTCAGCTCCGCAGCCAGGCCGCCGTGTCCTGGGGGAGCCGGCCCTCGTCGTCCAGGGGGCCGCTCGTCAGCAGGACGCTTGTGTGGCCGGGGAGTTCGGCAGGTTCCCCGGCGAGATTGACCACGCAGATCAGGCCGTCGGTACGGGTGAAGGCCAGGACCCCTTGGGCGGACGGCAGCCATCCCAGCGGTCCGTCGCCGAACCCGGGCTCGGCGCGGCGGATGCGCAGCGCCTGCCGGTAGAGGGTCAGCATCGAGGTGGGATCCGTGGCCTGCCGGTCGGCGGCGTACGAGGCCCAGCCGCCGGGCTGCGGCAGCCAAGGCTCCGTGTCCGAGCCGAACCCGTAGTACGGCGCGTCCGCGGCCCACGGAAGTGGCACCCGGCAGCCGTCGCGTCCGGGGTCCACGCCCTGGGAGCGGAAGTGCATCGGGTCCTGGATGCGGTCGAGCGGAATGTCCGCCTCGGGCAGCCCGAGTTCTTCGCCCTGGAACAGATAGATGCTGCCGGGCAGGGCAAGCGAGAGCAGGGCCGCGGCCCTGGCGCGCCGGGTGCCGACGGCCAGGTCGGTGGGGGTGCCGAAGCGCTTCTTCGCGAAGTCGAAGCCGGTGTCTTCGTCCCGCCCGTAGCGGGTGACCGTCCGTGTCACGTCATGGTTGCAGAGCACCCAGGTCGCGGGGGCGCCAACGGGGGCGTGGTACGCGAGCGTGGTGTCAATGGATGCGTGCAGCTCCGCGGCGTCCCAAGGGCGGGCCAGGAAGTCGAAGTTGAAAGCGGTGTGCAGCTCGTCGGGGCGCAGGTAGCGGGAGAACCGGTCCGGGTCGGGCACCCACAGCTCGCCGATGAGCACCCCGCCGTACTCGTCGGCGACGGCCCGCCAGTCGCGGTAGATCTCGTGCAGCTCGTCGCGGTCGACGTAGGGGGTCGTGTCGTCCTGGTCGGCGTCCGGCAGCGCTGGGTCCTTGGCGCACAGCGCCGCCGAGTCGATCCGTACACCCGCCGCGCCGCGCTCGAACCAGAAGCGCAGCACGTCCTCGTGCTCCCTGCGTACGACCGGGTGGTTCCAGTTGAGGTCGGGCTGCTCCGGCGTGAACAGGTGCAGGTACCACTCCCCGTCGGAGACCCGGGTCCAGGTCTCCCCCGCGAACTGCGACGGCCAGTTGTTGGGCGGCAGTTCGCCCCCGTCACCACGCCCGGGACGGAAGTGGAACAGCTCGCGCTCGGGGCTGCCGGTTCCCGCGGCGAGGGCCGCCCTGAACCACACATGCTGGTGGGAGACGTGGTTCGGGACGATGTCGACGATGGTGCGGATGCCCAGTTCGCGGGCCTCGCCGATGAGCTTCTCGGCCTCGACGAGGGTGCCGAAGGCCGGGTCGACGGTGCGGTAGTCGGCCACGTCATAGCCGCCGTCCGCCATCGGCGAGAGGTACCACGGGTTGAACCAGATCGCGTCGATGCCCAGTTCGGCAAGGTGGGGCAGCCGGGCTCGCACCCCGGCGAGATCGCCGGTGCCGTCACCGTCGCCGTCGGCGAAGCTCCGTACGTACACCTGGTAGATGGCGGCGCTGCGCCACCAGTCGTCCGCTTGATCCGAATGAGGGGCTGCCACGTGACGGTCCTTTCGGGCAGGGTGGGACTCCGCCGCCGGCCCGGACAGCGGGGCGCCGGAGAGAGGCCGGCGGCGGAGGCGTGAGGCATGAGCGGTGCGTCGGGCCGTCGGGCGGCGCTCGAGGAAACTGGCCCCTTGGGAGCCGGCCCCTGAGGCGTCAGCCCTTGAGGCCGCCCGCGGTGAGACCGCTCATGATGTTGCGCTGGAAGATCAGGAAGATCAGCAGCGTCGGTACGGACGCGATGGCGAGCGCGGCGATCAGCACGTTCTCGGGCACGCCGTTCGCGAGGGAGTAGATACCGACATTGAGTGTCTGCTTGGCCGGATCGGGCAGGGTGAGCATCGGCCAGAGGAAGTCCTTCCAGACGCCGACGACCGCGAAGATGGAGACGACGCCCAGGATCGGCCGGGAGATCGGCAGCACCACGGACCACAGGGTCCGCACACGGGAGGCCCCGTCGATGGAGGCGGCATCGAGGAGTTCGCGCGGGATCGAGTCGAAGAACCGCTTCAGCAGGAAGATGTTGAAGGCGTTGGTGACGGACGGAAGCCAGATCGCCCAGGGTGAGTTGAGCAGATTGCGCTCCACGATCGGGACGTCGAGCACGGTCAGGTACTGCGGCACGACCAGGACGGTGGCCGGAATCATCAGCGTGACCAGCATCATCGCGAGGATGGCCTTGCCGAACACCGGCCGCAGCTTGGAGAGCGAGTAGGCCGCGGCGACGTCGAGGACCAGTTGGAAAGCGAGCGCCCCGAATGCGTAGTAGAGCGTGTTGAACAGCAGCCGGGACAGGTCCATCACGTCCCAGGCCCGGGAGTAGTTCTCCGGGTGGACCGTTTCGGGCACGAACGTCGGCGGTGACTGGACGATCTCCTGAGTGGTCTTGAGCCCGCCGGAGACCATCCAGTAGAGCGGGCCGAGGAAGACCAGCGTGAAGAGGCCGACCACCAGGGCGAAGACGACCCAGTAGAGGAACTTCCCACGCGGTCTGGCGAGTTGGGCCGGTGAGATGAGTGTGCGTGTACTGCTCATGTCCGTCTCCTCCGTCCTACTCGTCCTCGCTGCCGCGGCTGAGCCGTACGTACGCCGCGGAGAACACCGCGAGCAGTACGAGCAGGACCAGGCCGAGCGCGGCCGCGCTCCCGTAGTTGTTGAAGTTGAAGGCGTACTGGTAGATGAGGTAGACGACGGTCGTCGTGGAGCCCTCCGGGCCTGCGCCGCCCGCGAGCAGGAACGGCTCGGTGAAGACCTGCATCGTGGCGATGATCTGCATCAGCAGCATCAGCGAGAGGATCAGCCGGGTCTGTGGGATGGTGACGTACCAGATCTTGCGCAGCACTCCCGCGCCGTCGAGTTCCGCCGCCTCGTAGAGCTCCCCCGGTATGCCCTGTAGCGCGGCGAGGTAGATCAGCGTCGCGCCGCCCATGTTCATCCAGGTGGCGGCAATGACGACGGAGAGCATGGCGGTGTCGGGGTCCTGGAGCCACTGCTGCTGCGGGAGGTGCAGCAGTTCCAGGATCCGGTTGAACAGTCCGTATCCGGGGTCGTACAGATACTTGAAGAGCAGTACGGATGCGACCGGCGGGAGCATCACGGGCAGATACACCAGCAGTCGCAAGTAGCCCTGGGCGTGCCGGAATTCATTGAGGACCAGCGCCACGACGAACGGGACGGCGAAGCCGAGGAGCAGCGCGAGGCCGGTGAACAGCAGCGTGTTGCGCCAGGCCTGCCAGAAGGCCGGATCGTTGAAGACGGTGGTGAGGTTGGACCAGCCGGCCCAGGTGGTCTGTCCGCCCTCGGTCTTCTGGAAGGCCAGGATGAACTCCCTGACCATCGGATACCAGGAGAAGAACGAGAAGCAGAGCACGGCGCCGATCAGAAAGCCGTGCGCCGACAGATTGCGGCGCAGGGCCCGTACGAACGCCTCCCTCGATGCGTTCGTACGGAGCCTGGCGCCGTGCCCTGGGGGCGGTGCGGCCTTGCGTGGGGAGAGCGTGGGGGCCGACATCTGCTACTGGTTCGCCAGGATCTGGTTGACCTGCGTCTCCGCGGTGGAGAGCAGCCCCGCCACGTCCGCGTTCTTGTTGGTCAGGACTGCCGACATCACGTTGTCCAGGACCTTGTAGATCTCCTGGGCCTTGGGCGGCTCGGCCTTGCCCTTGACGGGGTTGTCCATGTAGGCCTTGAAGTTCTCGACCGGCATGGTGGCGCTGGCCGCGCGCGCCGCGTCGTCCTTGGTCTTGCTGGCGTTCAGCCAGAAGTTCGGCTGCGGGACGCCGACGGGGAGACCGTCGGCCTTGGTACGGGCCCAGTCGAACTGGCCCTTGCCCACGGTGAGGTTCTTGAAGTTCAGCCAGGCAACAGCGGCCTTGATCTTGTCCGGGGATATCCCCTTCTTGATCATGTAGCCGTTGCCGCCGAAGAGGGTGTTCTTCTCGCCGGGGATCGGTCCCATGCCGAAGTTCTCGTACTTGGCGCCGAGTTGCTGGACCATGTACGCGATGTCGTCGGGCGCGGCGAGGAACATCCCGAGCTTGTCGCTGGCGATCTGCTTCTGCAGGTCACCCCACTTGAGCAGCTGGGTCTTGCCCATGCTGTCGTCCTGCCAGCGCATGGCGTGGAGGTTCTCGGCGACCTGCGTGCCCAGGTCATTGTTGAAGGCGGCCTTCTTGCCGCTCGCGTCAACGATGTCCCCGCCGAGGCCGTACATGGTGGCGGTGAAGTGCCAACCGCCGGTGTTCCCTGCGCTGTACTCGCCGTAGCCCGCGATTCCACTGCCGAGTCCGGCGATCTTCTTGGCGGCCGCGCGGACCTCTTCCCAGGTCCTCGGCGGGTTGTCGGGGTCGAGTCCGGCCTGTTCGAAAAGCTTGCGGTTGATCAGGAGGCCCATGGAGTAGTTGCTGGTGGGGAGGCCGTAGAGCTTGCCGTCGTGCTTGAGGGAGTTCATGACGTCGGGGTCGATGTCCGCCATCGCCGGGACGGTCTTGGCGTTCACGTACGCGGAGATGTCCTCGGCGCCCGCATTGTCCAGCACCTGCTGAAGATCGGTGAAGTACGTATAGAACACGTCGGGCTGGGACTTGGCCTTCAGCATCGCGGTGAAGCGCGGCGGCTCAAGACACTGGCCGGGCGTCGAACGTCCCGCGATCTTGATGTTCGGGTAGGTCTTGTTGAACTCCTTGACGTCCTCGTTCCACTCCCTGAGCTCCGCGGCCTTGGCGGCCGGCGGCATGCAGTCGATCGTGAGCGTCAGCTTGGTCTTCGGGTCCAGCGGCGCTGACGGGTCGGAAGAGCCGCCGCCGGAGCCCTCGTCGTTGTTGCCGCTGCTGCTCGTGCCACAGGCGGCCAGGGCGGTGAGGGCGAGCGCGGAGACGAGGGCGGTCGCGGTGCAACGACCGGTACGGCGAGTACGACGGAACCAAGCACTTGTCATCGGTGGTCCCCTTCGGGCAAGAGCGTGGACGACCCGCGGCTGACACGCAGCGGGGGCGCGGCACACTCAACCACCGGCGACAGGAGGACGCAATATCTCGCGCCGATTTCGTAAATGTTTGACAGTCGCTGCACGCCGGGGGCGACAACCGGCGCCGGGCGGGGCCAGGGCCGACGCGGGGCGGGCGCGGCGCTAGCGCGGAGCCTGGGCCGTGGAGCCGCGCACCACCAACTCCGGCTCGAAGAGCAGCTCGCCGGGCGGGACCTCGCCACCCTGGATCTGCGCGCAGAGCAGCTCCACCGCGGCCCGCCCCATCGCCTCGATGGGCTGGCGAACGGTGGTCAGCGGCGGCTCGGTGCAGTTCATGAAGGCGGAGTCGTCGTAGCCGACGACCGACACGTCGCCGGGGACGGACAGACCGCGCCGGCGTGCCGCTCGTACCGCTCCAAGAGCGAGCGGATCGCTGGCGCAAATGAACCCGGTGACACCCCGGTCGAGCAGTCGAGTGGCCGCCGCCTGCCCGCCTTCCAGCGAGAACATGGAGCGCTCGATGCGTTCGTCGGGCAGCTCACGGCCGGCCGACTTCGCGGCCGCGTGGGCCGCCGCGAGCTTGCGGCGGGACGGCACATGGTCGGGCGGGCCGAGGACCAGGCCGATGCGTTCATGGCCGAGCGAGACCAGATGCCGCCAGGCCTGCTCCACCGCCACGGCGTCGTCGCAGGCGATGCAGGGGAAGTCGAGATTCTCGATGGAGGCGTTGATCAGCACCACCGGAATCTTGCGTTCGGCAAGCTGCCTGTAGTGGTCGTGCGGGGCGTCCGCCTGCGCGAAGAGCCCTCCCGCGAATACGACCCCGGACACCTGCTGCTGCAGCAGCAGCTCGACGTAGTCCGCCTCCGAGACGCCGCCCTTGGTCTGGGTGCAAAGCACGGGGGTCAGCCCCTGCTGCGCCAGCGCCCCGCCGATCACCTCGGCGAACGCCGGGAAAATCGGATTCTGCAACTCCGGAAGGACCAGACCGACCAGTCGCGCCCGCTCGCCGCGCAGCTGGGTCGGGCGCTCGTAGCCGAGCACGTCCAGGGCTGTCAGCACGGACTGCCGGGTGGCCTCGGAGACTCCCGGCTTACCGTTGAGCACCCGGCTGACCGTGGCCTCGCTGACCCCTACCTTCTTCGCCACCTGAGCAAGTCGTCGCGTCATACACGCAAGACTAGCGCAAGCCTTGCAAGCGGCTTGCGCTAGTCCGCGCTTATGGCGGCAAGTCGCCTAGGGGTTGATATTGATCTTGAAGGTGGAGGTCGTGTTCTTCACGTCCTGCACGTTGTTGCTGAACCTCAGACCGTTGAAGGTGACCTCACCGACCGCGGGCCCCTGGCCCGCCTCCGGCATCTCGTTCGCCCAGAGCCCGAAGCCGGACTTGGCGTCGTACGCGTCCCCGCTCTTGCGAGCGCCGGAGATCGAGATGTCGCTGAGGATCGTGTCCTTGATCGGGTACTGCGGCTGTCCTCCCACGTAGTTGGTCTGGAACATGATTCCGCTGTACGTCGGATCCACGATGTCGACGTTGTTCACCCGGATCCCCTGGAACACCTTCGAGGCCGAGAAGAGCCAGATCCCGGGGAAGGTCTGGGATCCCCAGAAGTGCCCGCCGGCCCGGACGATCGACACGTTCTCGACCGTCGTCGGCTCGGTCCCGAAACCGTTCATCGGATAGCCGAAGTCCAGCGAGCTGATGGTGATCCCGGAGTAGACGAGCGTGTCCGCGATATGGATGTTGCGGAAGGTGTTGTTGTAGCCGCCGTAGACGGCGATGCCTGCCGCACGCCAGGTGAGGATCGACGTCAGATTCTCGTAGACGTTGTTCTTCATGTCCGCGCCCCCGGCGTCGATCGCCGAGAAGAGCGCGAAGCTGTCGTCCCCGGTGGCCCGCGCCTCGTTGTTGGTCACGAGGTTGTCCGTCGACCCGTTGGTCATGTTGATGCCGTCGGCGAACATATTGCGGATACGGGAGTTCTTGATGGTGATCTTGTCGGTGTTCGCGCCCCAGTAGAGGCACACCATGTGCTCGTTCCAGATGTTGTCGATCACGATGTCCGAGACATTCGAGAAATCGAACACCTTGCCCGGACCGTCGATGCGCGAGGTGTAGTTCCCGAAGTACGCGAAGTTCGCGAACGACGAACCCTTCGCGGACGCCTCCGCGCGGAAGCCGACATCGGTGTTGTCCTGTGTCGACGGCGCGTTGAACCGGGTGTACCAGGGCCCGGCGCCGACCACCTTCACGGCCTTGCCGTACACCTGGAACTTGCTGGACGTCTGGTAGTCACCGGCCGGCAGATAGACGCCGACCAACGCGCCGGTCGTGTCCATCCGCACCTTGTCCAGGGCGTTCTGGACGTCCTGGTGAGAGAACCCGGCCGGCACGGTGTACGTCGCCGGATCGGGGTTGGCGATGGGCGCGACCTGCTCCAGGCTCACGAAGTCGATCGCGTACCTGGAGCTGTTGGCCGCGTCCTTCTGCAGCTTGATCTTGCTCCCCGCCGGGACGGAATCGCCCAGCATGATGTGCGCCTCGTCGTAGATATGGCGCGGGGCGCCGGATCCCGGAGAGTTCCCGGGACTGGCCTCCGCCCCGTACAGCCAGGCGTACTTGGAGGTAAGGTCGATCGCCTTGCGGAAAGCGCCGTTGACGTAGACGTTGAGCGTCGAGTCGATGCCTCCGCCGCCCGGCGAATCCGGGATGGAGAACCGCGTCACCAGGGTGTTGGTGCTGGCCCTGGCCGTGAACTCCACATAGTTACCGGTGTTGTTGAGGGTGACGGCCTTGCGGCCCGACGCCTCGCCCGCGACGTCGCCGACGGTCCGGTTCGGTCCGACGACCTCTGCGCCGCCGCCCGCCGCGCCGTCCTCCGCCTCGTACATGTCGTACGGCATATTGGCACCACGGCCGACGAAGAGCGCCTGGGTGCTGGTGTTGTTCTCGCGCTTGACCGGCAGTTCATTGGCGTCGTCCGCGATGACGACCCTGACGGTGTACGAACCATTCGCGGCCGTCCAGCTGCCGAGGTGCACCGGCGTGGTGGTGGCGCCCGCGGCGATGATTCCGCTGTGCGCACCGGTCAGGGTCTTGATCGTCGCTCCCTTGGAGTCGATCAGGGAGAGGGTCAGACCGTGGCTGCCGCCCGCGGACGGCTGTGTGCCCTGGTTCTTGACGGCCACGGAGAAGGTGACGCTGTCGCCGTTGGCCGGGGCCGACGGCGAGGTGCTGACCGCGGCGGCGACCAGGTCCGAGCTGGCGACCGGCTTCACCACTAGTGAAGTGGCGCTGGTGTAGGTGTTGTTGGTCTCGTTCTGCTCGATGACGGCGTTCGCCTCGTCGGCGACGGCGCTGAGCTGGTACGTGCCCGCGTCACGCGCCCCGATCGTCGCGCTGACGGTCGCCTGTGCCCCGGCGGCCAGAGCGCCGACCTGCGCCGTGGCGACCTTGGTGCCGCCGAGCCGGAGCGCGACCGCGCTCGCGGCGGAGGCGTCGGGTCCGCTGTTGCGTACGGTGGCTGCCAGGGTGATCGGGTCCGACTCGACGGGCGCTGCGGGCGACGCCGTCAGACCGGTGACCTCCAGATCGGGGTTGGGCGCCGGAACGCCCAGGACCTGGAACTCCGCCACCTGGCCCGCGGTCGCACCGGTGTTGGAGGTGAACTTCAGCTGTACGTCGGCGACTCGCGCCTCGACCGGGACGGTGACCGCGTTGCCGCTCGCCGGATTGAAGGTGTAGTCCTTCGCCGCGGCCAGGCTGGTGAAGCCTTGCGCGCTCTGCTCGCGGCCGAGCACCTGGATGTTCTGCGTACGGGCGCCCCAGCTGCTGTCCGGATTGAGCTTGACGACCACGCTGCTCAGGTCGGCGTTGGCGCCCAGCTTCACGGTGAGGGTGCCCGGGTAACTGCCCGCGGCGCCCTCCCAGTAGGTCGTCAGACTGTTGTCGTTGGCGTTCTCCGCGACAAAGGTGTGGATCACGGAGGAGGCGCTGATCGGCTTGCCGACCGCGAGGTTGGATGCCGAGCCCGTGGATCCGTTGCGGGTCACTGTGTTGCTGTTGCCGGACTCGTTCCCGGCGGCGTCCTTGGCGCGTACGAAGTACGAGACCGTCGCGCTCGCGGGCTGCGTGTCCGTATACGTCGTGAGATTGCCCGCCACGCTCTTGCGCAGCGTGTTGTTGGCGTAGATGTCGTACCCGGCGATGCCGGTGTTGTCCGAGGACGCGCCCCAGGTCAGCTTGATCTGGCCGGCGGCGGGCTCGGTGAAGGCGAGAGAGGCGGGTGTGGTGGGCGCCTGGGTGTCGCCGGTGTCTCCCTTGCGGGTCACGGTGTTGCTGTTGGCCGACTGGTTCCCGGCCGCGTCCTTCGCGCGTACGAAGTACGCCACCGTGGCGCTCGTGGGCTGCATGTCCGTGTACGTCGTGACGTTCCCGGCGACGCTGGTGCGCAGTTCGTTGTTGGCGTAGATGTCGTAGCCCGTGACGGCGGTGTTGTCGGTGGACGCGTCCCAGGTCAGCTTGATCTGGCCGGTGGCCGGCTCGGTGAAGGCGAGCGCCGTGGGAGCCGTAGGGGGCTGGGTGTCGCCGGTCGCCGGGCCATAGATCTCGAATTCGGAGACCTGGGCGGCTGCCCGGCCGGTGTTGGCGGTGACCAGGACCCGCACGTACCGCGTGGTGGCGGCGTCGAAGGAGATCGTCACCGACTGGCCGCCGGCCGCGTTGAACTCGTACGCCTCGGACGCGGTCAGATCGGTGAAGTCTGTGCCGCCCGGGCTGCCCTGGATCTGCAGGGTCTGCGTTCTGCCTGCCCAGCCGTCGGGCAGGCGCAGGACGACCCGGTCGATGCGGACGGAGGAGCCCAGGTCGGCCTGAATCCACTGCGGGAGATCGCCGTTACGGCTCTCCCAGTAGCTGGCCCGGTTGCCGTCGTTGGCGCCCGCGGCCGTGTAGACCTCGGTGTGGCTGCTGGCCGTCAGAGTCTTGCCGCGGGCGAGATTGACGGAGGACTCACCGGCCGCGTGGACTTCGAGTTCGGACAACTGGGCTGCCTGCCAGCCGGTGTTGGCCGTGATGTGCACGCGCACGAACCGAGTCTGGGCGGCCGGGAAGGCGATGGCCACCGTATTGGCCTGGCCAGGGCTGAAGGTGTACGCGGCCGAGGTCTTCAGGGTCGTGAAGCTGGTGCCGTCGGCGCTGCCCTGGACGGAGAGGGTCTGCTGCCTGCTCTCCCACCCGGCGGGGAGCTTGAGGACCACTTCGTCGATCCGGCTGGTGCTGCCGAGGTCGGCCTGCACCCATTGGGGGAAGCTCGTACCGGCGCTCTGCCAGTACGTCGCCTGGTTTGTGTCGGTGATGTTGCGGGCGACGTACTCGCTGTGGGCGCTGCTCGCCGCCGCGGGACGGCCCGCGGCGATGTTGGGGCCGTCTGCCGCCGATGCGGTGAGTGACGGCCAGGCGATCATCAGAAGACTGGCGGTGATCACGGCGGAGAGCACCCGCCAACTCCAGCGTTGCGGTCTCATATGTCCCCGATCTTCGGCCCCGTGCGCTGACGCAACGAAGCGCGGCTCTGTCGGCGTACCTGTGCGACTGGCGTTTGTGCACTGTCGGACTGAGTCTTTTGCACGTGGCGGTCAGAGAGTTGCAGAGTTATGCCAAGTCGTCTACTGCCATGACCGCGCCAAGTGGCCGGCGCTCGCTCGCCCGGAACCCCGGAATCCGGCGGCACCAGCGGCTTTACCGCCGACTTCCAAGAAAACGTAAGTAGACTGCAAAATGCGCAAGTCATTTGCGCAGAAATGGAAGTTTCGGAAAGGCCGCTCGGCCATCTACCGTTCCTAGGCATGAGCCCCGTTCCGACCACCCCCGCCCGGCGTCGGCGGTTCGGCTGGCCGCAGCGGGTTTTCTCCCAGGTCCTGCTGATGCAGCTGGCCATCGCCACTGGTGTCACTGTGCTGGCCACCGGTCTCTTCCTCGCGCCGCTCAGCGCCCAGCTCGACGATCAAGCGATGCGCCGGGCGCTCGCCATCGCCGAGACCACCGCGTCCCCGGAGGTCGCCGACGAGCTGCTCGGCTCACGGCCAACGGCCGCCGGTTCGGTACAGGCCGAGGCCGAGCGGATCCGAGAGGCCACCGGCGCCGAGTACGTCGTGATCATGGACAGGCGCGGGGTGCGCTGGTCCCACACCGCCCCCCAGGAGATCGGCCGCGTCGTCTCCACCGACCCCAGCGAGGCGCTGGCGGGCAATGAGGTGATGGAGATCGACAGCGGAACGCTCGGCCGTTCCGCCCGCGGAAAGGTGCCGCTGCGCGACGACGGCGGCAGGATCGTCGGCGCGGTGTCGGTCGGCATCGAGTACGACAGCGTTCGCGCCCGGCTGCTGGCCGCGATCCCCGGGCTGCTCGCGTACGCCGGCGGGGCACTGGCCGTCGGGGCCCTGGCCGCCTATCTGATCTCCCGCAGGCTCCAGCGGCAGACGCATGACCTGGCCTTCTCCGACATCTCCGCGCTGCTGGCGGAGCGCGAGGCGATGCTGCACGGCATCCGGGAAGGGGTCGTGGCCCTCGACAGGTCGGGCCGGATCCGGCTGATGAACGACGAGGCGCAGCGGCTGCTCGGCCTCGGCCACGAGGCGATGGGGCGGCCGCTCGACGAGGTGCTGGGCGAGGGCAGAACCACCGACGTACTGGCGGGCCGGGTCACCGGCGAGGACCTGCTGACCGTACGGGGCAGCCGGGTGCTGATCGCCAACCGGATGCCGACCAACGACGGCGGCGCCGTCGCCACCCTGCGCGACCGCACCGAGCTTGAGCAGCTCGGCCGCGAGCTGGACTCGACCCTGGGACTGATCGACGCCCTGCGCGCACAGGACCACGAGCACGCCAACCGGCTGCACACCCTGCTCGGACTCCTCGAACTGGAGATGCACGAGGAGGCGGTGGAGTTCGTCACCGAGGTGGTCGGCGTGCACCGGGCCACCGCCGAGCAGGTCACCGAGAAGATCCATGATCCGCTGCTGGCCGCACTGCTGGTGGGCAAGGCGACGGTAGCGGCGGAGCGCGGCGTCTCGCTGCGCATCGCGCCGGGGACGCTGCTGCCCGACCGGCTGGTGGACCCGCGCGGTCTTGTCACGGTCGTCGGCAACCTCGTCGACAACGCGCTGGACGCGGCCGCCGGTTCGCAGGACCCGCGGATCGAGGTCGAGCTGCGGGCCGAGGGCCGTACGGCCGTCCTGCGGATCGCGGACAGCGGCCCCGGAGTCCCGTCCGAACAGCGGGAGTTGATCTTCACCGAGGGCTGGTCCACCAAGGAACTCCCGGCCCATGGCAAGCGCGGACTCGGCCTGGCGCTGGTGCGCAGGCTGGCGGAACGGCAGGGCGGCAGCGCACGGGTGCGCGAAGCGCCGGGCGGCGGCGCCGAGTTCACCGTCGTACTCCCCGAAGCGCTGACCGAGCCGGGGCTGGCCGCTGTCGTGGAGGCACGATGATCGACGTACTGGTGGTGGACGACGACATCCGGGTCGCGGAGATCAATGCGGCCTATGTGTCCAAGGTGCCCGGCTTCCAAGTCTGCGCGAAGGCCTACTCGGCGGCCGAGGCGCTCGCCCGGATCGCCGACAGCCCGGTGGACCTGATCCTGCTCGACCACTATCTGCCGGACGGGAACGGGCTCGCGGTCGTACGGGAGCTGCGCAGGCTGGGCCACCAGACCGATGTGATCATGGTGACCGCGGCCCGGGATGTGGCCACTGTCCAGGCGGCGATGCGCCATGGCGCGCTCCAGTACCTGGTGAAACCGTTCAACTTCGCGGGCCTGCGCGCCAAGTTGGAGGCATATGCCTCGCTCCGCCGCACTCTGGAGGGCGGCGGCGAGGCGGAGCAGGCCGAGGTGGACCGGATCTTCGGCGCACTGTCGGCCGGCTCGATCGCCCCGGACCTGCCCAAGGGCCACTCGCCGACGACCGCCGAGCTGGTGCGGCAGGTGCTGCTGGCCGCCGAGGGACCGCTGTCCACCCAGGAGATCGCGGAGCGCGCGGGGGTGAGCCGGCAAACGGCGCAGCGCTATCTGAAGCTGCTGGAGCGGGCGAGCCGGGTGCAACTGAGCCTGAAGTACGGCGAGACGGGCCGCCCGGAACACCGGTACCTCTGGTCGGCGAGCATCTGATTTCAAGCCCGTCCGCGGGCGGCTTTCGGCCGGCCGCGAGCTTCAGACCGCTCCCGCACCCGTGAGCGCCCGCACCTCCGTCTCCGCGTACTTCGCCCCATCCGGCGGCTCCGTAGAGGTGACGGTGCCGAACCAGCCCGCCAGGAAGCCCAGCGGGATGGAGACCAGCCCCGGGTTCTGCAACGGGAAGACATGGAAATCCACCCCCGGGAAGAGCGCCTCCGGGCTGCCCGTCACGACCGGCGAGAACACCACAAGCAGCACCGCCGGAATCAGCCCGCCGTACACCGACCACACCGCGCCGCGCGTGGTGAAGTTCCGCCAGAACAGCGAGTAGAGCAGTACGGGCAGATTGGCGGAGGCGGCGACCGCAAAGGCCAGGCCCACCAGGAACGCGACGTTCAGATCGCGGGCGAGCAGGGCGAGCGCAATGGCGGCCGCCCCGATGCCGACAGCGGCCACCCGGGCGACCGCGACCTCGCTGCGCTGCTTGGAGTGGCGGCGCTTGAGTGAGGCGTACAGATCGTGGGCTACCGAGGCCGAGGAGGCGAGGGTGATACCGGCGACGACGGCGAGGATCGTCGCGAAGGCCACGGCCGCGACCACCGCGAAGAGAACCGTGCCGCCGGTCGATCCGGCGCCCCCGCCAAGATTGAGGGAGAGCAACGGAACCGCCGTGTTCCCGGCGGCGTTCGACGCGCGTACCACATCGGAACCCACCACCGCGGCCGCGCCGAAGCCGAGCACGATCGTCATCAGATAGAAGCTGCCGATGAGGCCGATCGACCAGACGACCGAGCGGCGGGCGGCCCGCGCGGTCGGCACGGTGTAGAAGCGGGACAGGATGTGCGGCAGCCCCGCCGTGCCCAGGACGAGCGCCAGGCCGAGGCTGATGAAGTCGAGGCGCGCGGTCCAGTTCCCGCCGTACTTGAGGCCGGGCGAGAGGAAGTCCTTGCCGTGGCCGCTCCGTTCGGCGGCGGAGTTCAGCAGCTGGTTGAAGTCACCGTGGAAGCGTGTCAGTACGAGCACGGTCATCGCGATCGCGCCCGCCATCAGCAGCACGGCCTTCACGATCTGGATCCAGGTGGTGGCTCGCATCCCTCCCAACGACACATAGATCACCATCAGTGCACCCACGCCGATCACGGTCCACGAGCGCGCGGCTTCGCTCGTACCGCCCAGCAGCAGCGCGACGAGGCTACCGGCCCCCACCATCTGTGCCACCAGATAGAGAACGGATACGGCAACCGAAGAAGTTCCCGCCGCAATGCGGACCGGGCGCTCGCTCATCCTCGATGCGACGACGTCGGCGAGGGTGAAGCGGCCGCAGTTGCGCACCAGTTCGGCGACGAGGAGCAGGACGAGGAGCCAAGCGACCAGGAAGCCGACGGAGTAAAGCATTCCGTCGTAGCCGTAGAGGGCGATGAGGCCGGAGATGCCGAGGAACGATGCGGCGGACATGTAGTCGCCGGCGATGGCAAACCCGTTCTCCATGGGGGAGAAAAGCCGACCGCCCGCGTAGAACTCCTCTGCGGAACCACGCCTGTTGCGGCTCACCCAGGTCGTAATGGCGAGGGTGAGCGCGATGAACGCACTGAAGAGCAGCAGCGCCAGAGTCTGGTGGTCGCCGCTCAACGCTCGTGCCCCCGCGTCGTCTCCTGTGCTCTCGCCTGCTCCTGGGCCCTTGCCTGCTCCTGTGCTTTCGTCTGCTCCTGCACCCTTGTCTGATCGAACACGGCCCAGCGCAGATCGAGCGCGGCCCGGTCCCGGCGCAGCCGCGCATGGCGGGCATACGCCCAGGTCAGCAGGAAGGTGGTGAGGAACTGTCCGAGCCCGGCGACCATCGCCACATTCACCGCGCCCGCCACCGGCCGGGCCATCAGCCCGGGAGCCGTGGTGGCCGTGACGACATACGCCAAGTACCAGGTGAGAAAGGCGAGCGCGGCGGGGACGACGAACCTCCTATAGCGGCCGCGCACCTCCTGGAAGGCGGCGCTGCGCTGCACTTCAAGATAGATGTCGGCCGCGCACGGCCCGGCGCCCTTCCGGTCCGCGGACTGCGGCGGCAGGACGGGCGCGGGGGCGCCTGTGCCGTCCAGCTCGCCCCAGCCGGAGGCCAGCGCGTCGTACCACGGGTCGTCGAACCGTACCCCCGCGGCGTCCCGCCCTTCCTGCTTCTCCACCGATCAACTCTCCTTGTCGGCGAACCGTTTCGGCCGCGTGTACAAGGATGGACAGAGCAGGAAGATCCCGGACGCATCTCCCGCCGGTCTTCACCCCATCAGGTGATCCCCGACCCGGGTGGCTGCGCGAGGCCTTCCCGGTAGGCGTACCGCACCGCACGAGCTGCACGGAGAGGCTGTGCCCGAAATCCACAGCACCGCCGAGGGAACGTCCGCCCCGGCGGCGTACGCGCCAGCCCCCACCGCCGCGACTGCTGCGAGCAGTCCCGAGCGAGGGCAGCAGCCGGTTGGCCAGGGTCGTCTCGTGGGAGCCGAGCATTGCCACGGTTCAGAAGAGCAGGCCGAGCGGCGGAAGCACCGCCCGCCAGCCGTGGAGGGCCCAATGCGTACGCGCTGAAGACGGCCCACGCCGCCATGGAGGCCAGCAGGGCGATGTCGAGGGCGGTGCGGACGCGCGGTACCCCCAACCGGGACAGCGCTTCCCGCGTGGGCCACGCGGTCCACTGGCTGCTGGGCGCGTCGGGACCTCCTCCGTCGCCCTCGATGCTACGGAGTGGGACCCTGGCCCGGGATCAGGGGCGGAGCCGACGGCTCCACCCCTGAGTGGGCGGGGACGTTGTCAGGCGTCGATCCGCGAGCGGTCCAGCGTCGCGGCGGAGCTGGTGATGAACTCCTTGCGGGGCGCGACCTCATTGCCCATGAGCAGGTCGAAGACCTGCTCGGAGGTGTCCAGGTCGCCGATGTTGATCCGGCGCAGGGTGCGGTGGCGCGGGTCCATCGTGGTCTCCGCGAGCTGATCGGCGTCCATCTCGCCGAGGCCCTTGTAGCGCTGGATGGCGTCCTTGAAGCGGACCCCCTTGCGCTGGAACTCCAGCAGCGTCTGGCGCAGCTCGCTGTCGGAGTACGTGTACACGTACTTGTCCTGGCCCTTCTTGGGCTGGACAAGCTCGATCCGGTGCAGCGGCGGCACGGCGGCGAAGACCCGGCCCGCCTCGACCATGGGCCGCATGTAGCGCTGGAACAGAGTCAGCAGCAGAATGCGGATGTGGGCGCCGTCGACATCGGCGTCCACCAGCAGAACGATCTTGCCGTAGCGCGCCGCGTCGATGTCGAAGGTCCGCCCCGACCCGGCCCCTATGACCTGGATGATCGCGCCGCACTCGGCGTTCTTCAGCATGTCCGAGACGGACGCCTTCTGTACGTTGAGGATCTTTCCGCGGATCGGCAGCAGCGCCTGGAACTCGCTGTTCCGGGCGAGCTTGGCTGTGCCGAGCGCGGAGTCCCCCTCGACGATGAAGAGCTCGCTGCGCTCCACGTCGTCGCTGCGGCAGTCGGCGAGCTTGGCGGGCAGCGAGGAGGTCTCCAGGGCCGTCTTCCTGCGCTGCGCCTCCTTGTGCTGGCGGGCCGCGATACGCGTACGGGCGGCGGCCACGGCCTTCTCCAGCACCGCGCGGGCCTGCGCCTTGGCGTCCCGCTTGGTGGAGGTCAAGAACGCCTTGAGCTCCTTGGCGACGACACTGGCCACGATCCTGTTGGCCGCCGAGGTGCCCAGCACCTCCTTGGTCTGACCCTCGAACTGCGGCTCCGCCAGCCGGACCGTGACGACCGCGGTGAGGCCCTCCAGGGCGTCGTCCTTGACGATGTCGTCCTCGGCGACGCGCAGCAGCTTGGCGGAGCGCAGCACCTCGTTCACCGTCTTGGTGAGGGAGCGCTCGAAGCCGGTCACATGGGTGCCGCCCTTGGGGGTGGCGATGATGTTCACGAAGGACTTGACAGTGGTGTCGTATCCCGTGCCCCAGCGCAGGGCGATGTCGACGCCGAGCTCCCGGGTGACCTCGGTGGGGGTCATGTGGCCGCGGTCGTCGAGGACCGGGACGGTCTCCTTGAAGGTGCCCTGCCCGGTCAGCCGTACGACGTCGCAGACGGCCTTGTCCTGGGCGAGGTATTCGCAGAACTCGCTGATACCGCCGTCGAAGCGGAAGATCTCCTCGCTCTTCCCCTCACCCTCCAGGTCCCGCTCGTCGCGCACCACGATGGTCAGGCCGGGCACCAGGAAGGCGGTCTGGCGGGCGCGCTGGTGGAGGTTCTCCAGGGAGAGCTTGGCGTCCTTGAGGAAGATCTGCCGGTCCGCCCAGTACCGCACGCGCGTGCCGGTACGGGTCTTGGGCACGCGCTTGCCCTTGAGCAGCCCGTTCGCCGGGTCGAAGGGGGCGTCCGGGCCCGACTCGGTGAAGATACCGGGGACCCCGCGCCGGAAGCTGATCAGGTGGGTCGAGCCGCCGCGATCCACCTCGACGTCGAGGCGGGCGGAGAGGGCGTTGACGACGGAGGCGCCCACGCCGTGCAGCCCGCCGGACGCGGCGTACGAACCGCCGCCGAACTTGCCGCCGGCGTGCAGCTTGGTCATCACGACCTCGACGCCGGAGAGGCCGGTCTTGGGCTCGACATCGACGGGGATACCCCGGCCGTTGTCCTTGACCTCGACGGATCCGTCTTCGTGCAGGATCACCTCGATGTGGTCGCAGTGGCCCCCGAGGGCCTCGTCGACAGAGTTGTCGATGATCTCCCAGAGGCAGTGCATCAGACCGCGGCTGTCGGTGGACCCGATGTACATTCCGGGGCGCTTGCGGACCGCCTCGAGCCCCTCGAGTACGAGCAGGTGCCGCGCGGTGTAGTTGGAACCGTCACGGTCTGCGGTCAGCACCGCTGTGGACGGCACGGACGTTTCGGCGGTCACGCGGTTCGCTCCTCGCTGAATTTCAGATGTGGCCCAGTGGGGTATAGGCCCGGCGTCGGTCGCTCGGTCAGAGGGTACAGAGGCCTGGTAGAGCCGATGTAACGCCACCCTCGTGATTTCTCATGCTAGTCCAGCCTCGCATACATGTTCGATCCCTCGATGGAGTGACGTGCACATCACGTTCCCTTCCAGGCATGAACCATTTAGGCTCCGGGCACGTCCTCATGAACAACCGGCAACCCAGCCGGGAGGGCCAAACGAGACAAGCAACGCGAAATCCGTAGAGCGAAGCAATACGGCTCATTCGCCGCCAACCGCCAGCAGACAGCCACCTCGAGAAGAAGTTTCGAGGAAAAGCCCCGAGCGGGAACGTTTTCGGGCTGGTTGGATGTTGACCCTGGTACGACAGCTCGTCGAGCTAGAGAAGAGGCGACGTGACTACTGTTCTGACCCCCGCGAGCCCGCTGACGGCCGCTGATCGGTGCGACCGCTGCGGCGCCCAGGCGTACCTGCGTGTCGTCCTGACCAGCGGCGGTGAACTGCTCTTCTGCGCCCACCACGGGCGCAAGTTCGAGCCGGAACTCAAGAAGATCGCCGCGGAAATACAGGATGAGACCGACCGACTCACGGCCGTGCCGGCCGCTGTTGGTGAAGAGGAACACTGACACCTCGCATCCGACTGACGAGCCAAGGGCCGGTCACCAGGACCGGCCGACGGGCGGCTACCCCTGAGTACCAGGGGCGGCCGCCCGCTCTCATACGGTGACCGCGGCGGTGGTGGCTGAGGCGTCTTGCGGCCCTCAGTCGCCGACGTGAGACCTCATGCCTCAGTTCGGCTGCCGGACCACGGCCGAGATCCGCGTATACACCCCCGGGCTCTTCGCCTGCCCGCAGCCGCTGCCCCACGAGACGAGGCCGATGAGCTTCCCGCGGGCCACCAGCGGCCCTCCGCTGTCCCCCTGACAGGCGTCCCGCCCGCCCTTGGCGTCTCCTGCGCAGAGCATCGTGGACGCCACGTAGCGCGCGCTCAGGCCGCCCGGATAGGCCTGTTCGCAGGCCTGGTCCGGCAGGACCGTCACCTGGGCGGCGTGGAGGGAGGTCGGATAGCTGCCGTCCCCTTTCGTGTCGCCCCAGCCGTAGACGGTGGCGCTCGTCCCCGGCTGGTAGGCCGGGTCTCCGGGGCCCGCCAGACCGATCACTTGGGAGGCGGGCAGCGCCTTGGCCAGCGTCAGCACCGCCAGGTCCGCGTTGTTCGTCGTGGGGCTGTACTGCGGCGCGACCTCGGTGCCACTGACCGCGATCTCCTGGCCTCCCGCGCCGACCAGCTCCGAGCGCCCGGACAGAACGCGCAGGTCGCGGATCTCGCTCACATCCTGGCCGAGGACGGCCCGGTTCAGGCAGTGAGCGGCGGTCAGCACCTTCGTCGGCGCCACCACGACACCTCCGCAGAACTGACCGGCGCGCGTACCCCCGAACCGGTGGCGGCTGGCCAGCGCAACGACCCATGGGCTGTCGGCGACACGTGCCGGATAGCCGCCCACGACCACTCCGTCCGCGGCGGCTGGTACGGGCGATGTCACTGGCGCCACTGCCACCGCGGTAATCAGGGCCAGTGCCCCGGTCAGGGCTCGAGTGAGGGAACGACGCATAAGGGCCTCCTGACTCAGCGTGCAACAAGTCCACACTCAGAGTCAGCCAGCAGACCACAGCCCGCACCCGGGCACACACGATGCGCGCACGCGTGTCCACGCAGGGCGCACGACGAAGGGCCCGCTCCCCTGACGGGGATGCGGGCCCTTCGTCGACGTACGACCGCGACCTAGTCGAGGTAGTCGCGCAGAACCTGCGAACGCGACGGGTGACGCAGCTTCGACATGGTCTTGGACTCGATCTGCCGGATGCGCTCACGCGTCACGCCGTAGACCTTGCCGATCTCGTCCAGGGTCTTCGGCTGGCCGTCCGTGAGACCGAAGCGCATGGAGACCACGCCCGCCTCACGCTCGGACAGGGTGTCGAGCACCGAGTGCAGCTGCTCCTGCAGCAGCGTGAAGCTGACCGCGTCGGCCGGGACGACCGCCTCGGAGTCCTCGATCAGGTCACCGAACTCGCTGTCGCCGTCCTCACCGAGGGGGGTGTGCAGCGAGATCGGCTCACGGCCGTACTTCTGGACCTCGATGACCTTCTCGGGGGTCATGTCGAGCTCCTTGGCCAGCTCCTCCGGGGTGGGCTCACGGCCCAGGTCCTGGAGCATCTGGCGCTGCACGCGCGCGAGCTTGTTGATGACCTCGACCATGTGCACCGGGATACGGATGGTGCGGGCCTGGTCGGCCATGGCGCGGGTGATCGCCTGACGGATCCACCAGGTGGCATACGTGGAGAACTTGTAGCCCTTGGTGTAGTCGAACTTCTCGACCGCGCGGATCAGACCGAGGTTGCCCTCCTGGATCAGGTCCAGGAAGAGCATGCCACGGCCGGTGTATCGCTTGGCCAACGAGACGACCAGGCGGAGGTTGGCCTCCAGCAGGTGATTCTTGGCGCGGCGGCCGTCCTCGGCGATGATCTCCAGTTCGCGCTTGAGCTTCGGCGCGAGCTTGTCGGAGTTCGCCAGCTTGTCCTCGGCGAACAGACCCGCCTCGATGCGCTTGGCGAGCTCCACCTCCTGCTCTGCGTTGAGGAGGGGGACCTTGCCGATCTGCTTGAGGTAGTCCTTGACCGGGTCGGCGGTGGCGCCGGCGACGGCGACCTGCTGCGCAGGCGCGTCGTCCTCGTCGTCGTCGGAGAGAACGAAGCCCTTGTTCTCGCCCTCGGCCTCTTCTTCCTCACCCTTGCCACCGGGCTGGACCTCATCGAGCAGCTCTTCGCCCTCGGCTGCCTCGTCGGCGTCCTTCTTGCCCGTGGCCTTCTTGGCCACGGTCTTCTTGGCGGCGGTCTTCTTGGCCGCCGTCTTCTTGGCTGCCGTCTTCTTGGCGGCAGCCTTCTTGGCAGGCGCGGTTGCCTCGACCTCGTCGGCCGGGACGTCGACGGTCTCGGCCGTCGACGCCGCGGTGGCCGCGACGGTCTTCGCCGTGGCGGTCTTGGCCGCGACAGTCTTGGTGGCGGTGCGCTTTGCCGGGCTCTTCGCTGCGACGCTCTTGCGGGCGCGCTTCGGCGACTCCGCGGCACTGACCATCAGCGTCACACCCTCTTCCTCGAGGATCTGGTTGAGGCTGCGCAGAACATTCTTCCACTGGGTTGGCGGAATCTGGTCAGCCTCGAAGGCCCGACGCACGTCATCGCCGGCGATCTGCCCATCAGCCTTTCCCCGCTCGATGAGCGCCATCACAGACTCGGACTCGGCGATCTCCGGCGGGAGCGTACGGGATGTGCTGGCCGACACGAACAACCTCTCGGAACGATGGAAACGGCTTCCGGCCCCGCCCATGATCGGGCCGGAGCCGACGACCACCAGGCTGCGGATGTGCCGGTGGCGCGGGCTGAGCCTCGGATTTGCACAGCGCCCTGACTGGCGGCTGTATTCCCTCCTCGGCTGTCACCTCTTAGGTCATCGCACTGTTTCGAGGAGTGTTACGCCCAATCCACGTGGCCCGAGTCACACCTCATTTACGACGAAACGACCAGAGGGGGCGTTCACCACACAATCGTGCCGCCGGACCCCCATGGATCCGGCGACACGCGATGCGTACGCCTCCATACTCCTGACCGCGCCCTGCGGTCAGTGCTCGCGCGGCGCGGGCACGACCCGCTCCACCTCCGGGTGAACGGTGAGGAGTTGACGCATGGCCGACTCCGCGGCGTGCGAGTCGCCGGTGGCGAGGGTGTCGACGATCCGCGCGTGGTGGGTCAGGGAGACCTCGGTGGGGCGGTCACAGCCGGTGACCGGGCCGCCGGAGACCTGGAGGGCCGCGGAGACGATGCCCGAGAGGTGCTCCAGCATGCGGTTGCCCGCGAGCTGGATCAGCAGGGAGTGGAACTCCGCGTCGGCCCGCGAGAAGGTGATCCCGTCACCCTGAGCGAGCGCATGGCTCATGATCTCGACCATGTCGGTGAGCCGCTGCTGGACGTCCTCACGGCCGTGGCCTGCGGCGAGGCGGGCGGCGAGCGGCTCGATGGTCCAGCGCAGCTCGCTCAGCTCCCGGCGCTGGTCATCACGCTGCGGACCGAAGGCGCGCCACTCGATGATGTCGGGGTCCAGCAGATTCCAGTCGCTGACCGGACGGACCCGGGTGCCGACATTGGGGCGGGCGCTGACCAGGCCCTTGGCCTCGAGGACGCGCAGCGACTCCCGGACGACGGTGCGGGAGACCTCGAAGCGCTGGCCGATCTCCTCAGGGACGAGCGGGCGGTCGGCTCCGAGGTCTCCGGAGACGATCATCTGGCCAAGTTGCTGGACGAGTTGGCCGTGCAGTCCGCGGCCGCGGCTGCCTGCTGTACGGCGGCCGACCCGGCCCAACTCGGCGTCGGAGCCGTCCCATGAGGGAGGGCCGACGCGGTCGGCGCCGGGCGACTCCACGTAGGGGTATCGGTCGAGTTCGCCCGGGCCGGCGAGGCCGGACTCGGCGGGGCGGGCGGCGGTCATCATGGTGTGCGCAAGGGTACTCACGCATCCTTTGTCGGCTTGGGTTCAGCGGCCCTTGAGGTCTTTGGTGAAAAGCACACGAAAGGGTGATCGGCGCTGGCCTCACAATTGACGCCTTATCGGAAAGAAGCGCGCGTACTCAAGGGAGTTGTGAGCAGTTCGCCGAGACCCGGTCGATCATGATCGCCAACGGGCGCTACGACGAAGGCCCGTGAACAGATACGCGCAGATCAGGGCCGACAACGACAACGTCATTGCCGCGCCGAAAGGTTGGGCTAGGAGACTCCCCCCGGCCGCCAGCCAGTCGTCCGCCTGCAGCGGCAGCTGCACCCAGGCCAGGTCGCGCAGCCTGTCCGGGAGTCCGACGATCGAACGGACTGACGGAGAGATGAGCGCCGTCTGTACGAGGGGGGCGATGAGGACCGGTACGGCGAGTACGGCGGCCACTCCAGCGGCCGTGACCCGGAAGACCCCGGCGGCGAGCAGCCCCGCCCAGGCGCAGCCCACCGCGAGCCCACCCCAACTGGCGGCCAGGCCGGGCCAGTTCCGCAGGACTTGGGTCAAATCGCTTCCGTACACGAGGCGGAGGGCCTGGACGTCGGCCGCCACGGTGAGGAACGCGAGCAACAGAGCGGCCATGGCGGTCACCGCGAGCTTGGCCAGCAGGAGGCCGAGACGGCGGGGCACGGTGCCGCGGGCGGCGGCGAGCGCGGGGTAGCGGTACTCCTCGCCGAAGGAGAGCGCCCCGAGCAGTCCGGCGCCGAAGGCCGCGGGCGGCAGCGGAAGGAACTCGGGCCAGGCGGCGAGCGCGGTCGGGAGGGGGGTGGAGCCGGTGCGGGCGAGCAGGACGCACAGGGCGGCGGAGGCGACGAGCACGGCTGCCGCGATGAGGAGGGCGGTACGGACCCCGAGGAGGCGGCGTAGTTCGTACCGCAGGGGCCAAAGGGGGCTGCGTGCGGGACACGGCTGGCGCCGGACCGGGGGTGGGCACGGGGGCGGATGGGGGTCGGGGTGTTGCGTGGCTCGGGGGGCGGGCTGGGCGGAGGGCTTCTCGGCGTCGGCGTCAGGGGCGGGCGAGGCGGAGGCGGACGGGGCCGGGACCGGCGCGGAGGCGGACGGGGCGGGAGCGGACGGGGCGGGAGCGGACGGGGCGGGGGCCGACGCGGTGGCAGGGGCCGGCGCGGGGCCCGTGTCACCGACCTCCTCGGTGAGCCGGTAGACGAGTACGCCGTGCCGGAAGGCGGTTTCGCCGATCTCGGCGCAGCTGCTGCCGTAGACGGAGAGGAGGCTGCCACTCTCGGCGACAACCTCGACGGAGCGCCGGGCGGCGCGCGCCTCCCGGGTGACGGCGGCGGCCAGGCGGGCGGCGTGCGGGGTACGGACTGCGACGCGGGGGCGGAGCCTGGTGCGGGAGAAGGCTGCTGCGTCCTGGTCGGCGACGAGGCGGCCCGCATCGAGGGTGACGACGCGGTCGGCGAGGCGCGCGGCCTCCTTGGGGTCGTTGGTGGTGCAGAGGACGGTGCCGCCGCGGGTGGCGTGGGCGCGCAGCAGTCCGTACAGCCAGCTGTTCTCGCGGGGCGAGAGGCCCTTCGCGGGCTCGTCGAGGATGAGCGTCTGCGGGTC
The DNA here is from genome assembly GCF_053599675.1 of Streptomyces sp. NPDC000880. NCBI lineage: Bacteria > Bacillati > Actinomycetota > Actinomycetes > Kitasatosporales > Streptomycetaceae > Streptomyces > Streptomyces sp. NPDC000880. The sequence goes on from NZ_JBSFMS010000049.1 coordinate 28,119, forward strand.
ACCCAGCAGCGCCGAGGCGAGCCCGAGCCTGCGGTCCATGCCGAGCGAGAGCGTGCCGAGACGCCGGCCGCCGAGGCCGGTGAGACCGACGACTGCGAGCAGCTCGTCGGCGCGGGAGGCAGGCACTCCGGCGGCGGCGCAGAGCATCCGGAGCTGGCCCCGGGCGGTCCGTGCCGGATGGCCCGGCACGTCGCCGAGTAGCACTCCCACCTCGCGGGCGGGGTGGGCGATGCGGTGGAGCGGGTTGCCGCGGAAGTAGGTGATGCCCCGGCCGGACTCGAGTTCGAGCATCAGCCGCAGCACTGTCGTCTTGCCGGCGCCGTCGGCTCCGACGAGCGCCGTGACACCGCCAGGCCGGGCCTCAAAGGTGAGGTCGTCGACGGCGGGCGGGAGGTCTCGGCGGGGGGTGCTGGTCAGTCCGATGGCCTGGAGCATCGCTTCTCTCGCGGAAGGTGAGACCGCTCGGCGGCAGGGCAGGTACCCAGCAAGATAACGCGACATTTCCGACTTTTCGCGCAACGGCCAGGGCCCGGGTGTCAGCCCTCGCCGACGTTCGGCCCGGAGCCCGGTCCAAACGCGAGGGCGGGGTTCGACCGGGCTCGGGCCGGACAGTGCGGCCGAGCTTGCCCGGGGCCGCGCCGGCTTCGGTCAGACTTCCGGGCGCAGCATCGGCGGGTTCAACAAGGTCGCGCCGCCGGCCCTGAACAGCTGCGCGGGCCGGCCGCCCTGGCGGGTGGTCGTGCCGCCCGCGGGCACCAGGAACCCAGGGGTGCCGGTGACCTTGCGGTGGAAGTTGCGGGGGTCGAGCGCCACGCCCCACACAGCCTCGTACACCCGTCGCAGCTCGCCGACCGTGAACTCCGGTGGGCAGAACGCGGTGGCCAGCGAGGAGTACTCGATCTTGGAGCGGGCCCGTTCGACGCCGTCCGCCAGGATCCGCACATGGTCGAAGGCAAGGGGGGCGGCCTGCTCACCCTCGCGGCCGAACCCGTGCTCCTGGCCCAGGAGATCCTCGACAGATGCCCACCGCGCGCTGTTCGCGTCACCGCCCGCTCGGGGCGCGGGAAGGTCGGGCGCGAGCACCAGATGGGCGACGCTGACGACTCGCATACGGGGGTCCCGCTTGGGGTCGCCGTACGTGGCCAGCTGCTCGAGATGCGCGCCGTTTCCCGGTGCCGGGGAAGCCGGATCGTGCACGCACAGCCCGGTCTCCTCGGCGAGCTCGCGCGCTGCTGCCGCCGCCAGATCCTCGTCAGCCCTGACGAAGCCACCGGGCAGCGCCCACCGGCCCTGGAACGGCGGCTCTCCGCGGCGTACCACCAGCGCACAGAGCGCATGACGACGCACGGTGAGCACGACCAGGTCGACGGTGACAGCAAAGGGCGGAAAGCCCGACGGGTCGTAGGGCGACATGCCGTGATCATAGTCGTCTGCCTGACGATAAACACTCCCTTCGCCACCTCCCGCAACTGTTTCTTCACCCACTCCCCCGCCCCGCCACCCACCCCACTCACACCCCCAACTGGAGGCCGTCGGCGGCCTCCTCCACCATCCCCAGGCCCAGCCTGCTGACCCGTACAGCAAACGGCTCTCCCGCGACCCACAGCCCGGAGATCTGTACAGCACCGAGGGGGGCACAGCGCAGTGGGTGCAGGGCGACCGTACGGCCAGGGGCGTCGGGGCGAATGCCGACGAGGGTCGTCAGAAGCTGGATTCCGGCGGCCGCGGCCAGGGCCGACGGGCGGCAGGCAGCCGGGTGCGGCACCGGAACGCCGTCCGCCGTCCGCTGCTCCCCCGCGTACATCTCGGGCAGCCGGTACCCGAAGGCCTCGGCTGCGTCGAGGACCCCTCGCAACAAGGCCACAGCCTCCTTCTCGTACCCGGCGGCTGCCAGCCCCGTGACCGCGACGACCGTGTCGTGCACCCGGACGGCTCCGGCGCGGTGGCCGAACGGGTTGTGTCCCGGCTCCTTGGCCCCCAGGCTGCGCAGGCCCCAGCCGGAGTCCAGTGCGGGGCCGCCGAGCAGCCTGGCCAGCTGCCCGGTCTGCGCCCTGTCCAGTAGCCCGGGGGCGTACCGACCGCCGCCGAGCAGTCCGGTGTCGAGAAGGTGTGCGGCACCACCGCCCAGGTGAGGCACGGGCCGACCGCCGGCCAGCCGCCCCGCCGCGGGACGGCCACCCGCTCTGTCGTCCATCCAGAATTCCTCCCGGAAACGGTGGCGCAGTTCGCTTGCCCACTCGCGCCAGGCGTCGGCTCCCGGACGGCCGTAGGCCTCCAGCAGATCGGCGCCCAGCAGTGCGGCACGATGGGCATGGGCCTGGGTCTCGGCGCGCTGGACTCCGGACGGTCCGGGCTCGGACAGGATTCCGTCGTCGCCCGCGGCCTGCCGCAGCCAGTGCAGACACCGCTCCGCCACCGGCAGCAGCCCCACCAGCTCCTGCTCGGGCAGTCCCCAGCGCCACGCCTCGGCAAGGAGCACGGGGAACGCGAGGGTCGCCTCGACGCCCGTACAACTCGGCGGCAGATGCGGGCCCGCATCCCTCATCGGGCCGGGGACGCGCCCGAAGTCCGGTCCCGGACCCAGAAGTTGGGTGCGGGCGAACGTACGCAGGGTGGCCGAGGCAAGCCGGGTGGAGAGCGGCAGCGCCATGCGTGCGGCCCACAGCGCTTCGGCGGGTGCCGGCCCGCAACGCCAGGGCACCCCGGCGGCCAGACACACATCGGCGGATCCCCCGGGGTCCCGCAGCAGCAGCGCCCTGAGGTCGCCCAGGCCGGCCCTGAGCAGTGCCTGCAGCCTGGGGTCGTCCCCCTCCGCCCGCGCCTCGGGCAGGGTATGACTGCTTGTCCGGCCGGACGACCGGGCCGGGCGGTCGGAGCGGAGGCGCAACTCGATCGTGTGGGAGGCGCCGGGTGCAAGCTCCACCTCCCAGCGCAGCATTCCCGCGGAGGCGAGAGCGTCCTTCGGGGGCGGATCCGCGGTGACCACGACATGGGCGCCCTGGCCGGCGGACCAGCGCATGCCCGAGTCATGGACGCTGGCGCGCAGTTCAGGGCCGGGCCGTCCCGCCGCGACCGCGCCCAGGCCCGCGAGATCGGTACCGAGCGCGATCTCCACCGGGAGCCTGAGGGGTCTCCCCGCAGCGCTGCGCAACGTGATCCGTTCCGTGCCGTCGGCGTCCCGCGAGCGCTCCACCCAGACCTTCGGATCGGGTCCGGTGTCGGCGGGCGTGCGCACCGCCGCGATGAATCTGGCCCGGTCGGCGGAGACCAATCTGCCCTGCACCGCGACCGGTTCGCACCCCGCGACCCGCAACTGGCATCGGGAGAGCAGCCGTCGACCCGACTGGTAGACGCCTTCGAGCCCCGTCCCGGTGAGCTGGCCGTGCTCGGGAGAGATCGCCAGGCACGGCAGGTCGGCGCAGATGAGCATGGTGTGCACCGGCGGCAGATCACCGGGCCGTCCGGCTGCGGGCGGCGCCGAACCGGTGCCGGAGCTCTGTCCCGTCTGTGGCAGGTGAGGCGGGCGAGGGGCGGTGATGGCCATGAGGATTCTGCTGTGCCTTCCGTGCGCTCCGGACAGCCGCTGCGAAAAATACGACGGCACGGGTCGTACGACTCCGCCACAACGGTGAACGGCGACACGGGCGCCCAGGTCACGGCCGTCATCGCCCGCTCCTGGTGCCACGTTGCCCGCTGCGCCTGCTTCCCCTGCTGCGGTTCCCCGACACCGACTTTTCGGGACGCGTCCCGGCAGGCGGCAGACCCTTCTTGCCTGCGGGCGGACGGACCTGCTGAGAACGCGGGCGGCGCGGGCGCCCGCCTGCCCCGCGGGCAGCGGCGGACGCCCCCGAGCCGTGCTCCTTGCGCAGACAGCTGCGCAGAGCCTCCGGATCCAGTCCCTCGTTGCAGGCCTGGTGCAGCAGGCGGGCGAAGACATACTCCGGGTCGACGCGCAGGGCGCGTCCTAGAGCGACTCTCGCGCCGGGTTCGTCGCCGGTGGACCAGGCGACCCAGCCGGCGAGCGTGAGTGGTGCGGCGGCGTGCTCGCAGTAGGGGCCGACGCAACGGCGGGACAGCGCCCGCCAGAGCCGCAGCGCGGGATCCGCGTCCGCTCCCTCCATCCATTCCGCGGCCCGGTCCCGGGTGTCCCGGTCCTGTAGCCCGAGGATCACGGCGGCGGCCTCGTCGTGAGTGATGAGCCGGTCGTCCGCAGCATCCGTCTCGGCCCAGTTCCCGGACCGAAGGGTCTCCGCGATGCGTTTCATCAGTCGGCGGGCCAGCGCGAGAGTCTCCGCGGCGACCTGTTGACGCCCCTCTCCGTCCAGGACCCTGGGCACCAGCGCGGCGCCCGCGGTGTCCAGCGCCTTCTCCTGGTCGGCCGCGGACGGAGTGGCCATCGGCTCGAGCCGCGCCTCCATCTGCCGCAGGGTTCCGCGTACTTGGATGCCGGCGTATGCGGCTGCCGCGGCCATCACCGAGGTGCCGGGCAGAGCCAGGGCACTGCCTTCGGGCGGACAGCAGCGCGAGTCGGGGCAGCAGTATGACCAGAAGCGGCCGTCGGAAATGCAGAGCGCCTCATGGACGGGTACGTCGAAGGTGCCGCAGGCGGTCCTCAGCCGTTGTGCGAGGGGGCGCAGCCGCTCCATGACCCGGTGGCTGGTCTCGCCTTCAGCTGGGTCCTGGCAGAGGAAGACGACGATGCCGTCGGGGCGGGAGCCGCGGCGTTCGCTGCCTTCGATCAGGCACTCCGCGAGCTGCTGGGCCACGGGCGACCATTCGCGCGGCGAGCGCGGAATGCCGAGCCGCAGCCGCCCGCCGAAGCGGCCGCGGGTGCCGTGCAGCGCGACGAGCACAATCGAATCGTTCGGATGGAAGCCCATCATGTACGGGAGGGCGTCGGCCAGTTCGGCTGGGCCGCGCAGGGTGATCTGTTGCTCGTCGGCCGGACCGGTGGGTTCGTGGTGCCTGTTCATGGCACGACCGTCTCGCGGCGGCCATGGCTCCGCGACCCCTGTGGATAACGTTATCCACAGGCTGGCGGGCTCATTCGCGCAATGTCGGCGGCATCGGGTTGCATGGGGGCATGACCAACGCAGACGTGGCAGATCCCGCAGACCTCAGGGCTTCGGCCGATTCCGTACTCGCCCGCCTCGTCTCGGACACCACGGGCAGCGGCCCGACCATGATCGTCTCGCCCCTGCTGGCGCTCATGCGCAACCAGGTGGAGGCCGCGGCCCGGGCCGGCATCCGTGCCCGGACCATCAATTCCTCCAACACGGAGGACTGGGACACGGTCCCGTCTTCATCAGCGGCAGCAGCAGAGGAGACAGCTTCCCGTCCTCATCGATCAGACCGCAGTCCAGCAGCTCCTTCCGGGCCTCCGCGAACTCGTCGGGCACCTCGTCCCCTGCCGCCAGCTCGGAGAGCACGATCACATGCTCGTCGGCCAGCCGGAAGCGGGACCGGGAAATGTCGAACGAAGGCATACACACTCACTTGGTAGTCGCTCAGGACTGGGACTCGGCCCAGAAGTTGAAGATTCTTGAGAAGCCCGCCCGTACGGCGCCGTGCCGCGTGAGCACGGACCGGTCGACTCCGGAGAAGAGAGCCGCGAGGGAGACGTCGGCGGGCAGGACCCGGCCCGCCGCCTGCACGGTTACTTTCCTGCCTCTTCCGAGGCCTGACTGCCGCACCGTGATGACGACACCGGGGTCTTCGGCGTCGGGCTGCCGGGACAGCTTGTACGCCCGGCGGTTGATCGCCGTGAGCCTGTACGCGTCGCCCAGATACGTCATGTGCAGGGAGCGCCCCCGGTGCGTCTGCGCCCACCGGTTCCGGCTCATCCGCACGAGCCCGTCGCCCACCCGGAGCGTCGCGCGGTTAAGGGTCGGCATCGACACGACGTCCGTGTGCACGCCACACCTCTCGAACGTGGCCGTGGGGATCAAACCACCGTGCACAGCCGTGACGATCGCGTTCGGCACGTGCCGACCCGCCGGGTACACCACTCGGATGTCGCCGAGCTCCGGAGAATTGCCCTGCCAGCCGAACTTCGTGCGCCCGGCGGGCTGTTTCTCCTTCCAGTACGCGAGCGTGAACGGGCTGATGGTCGTGTGCATGTCTTTCCCTCGCTAGTCGAACGGGTTGAGGGCGCTGCCCAGCTTCTTCACCCCGTCGGCGATACCGTCCCCGATATCCGAGGCCTTGTCGCCCATCCCATCCCCGGCCCTTCTCGATTCCGTCGCCGATGGCCTCGTGGTTGTCCCAGATCAGGCAGCCGGCGTACCCCACGCCTGTGCCGATCGCCAGGCCGGCCGTGACCGGGTTGGGCGCCACGGTCAGCGCGGTCATCGACGCGCTGAACGCCGTTCCGCTGAGGTCTGTGGCGAACTTCGAGGTGATCACGGCCCGGAATGACCGGCATCGCTCGGCCAGCGGCCACCCGGGCGCCTACGCGATGCGGGAGATCGTGAACGCGATCCTCTACCAGAGCCGGACAGGCTGCCAGTAGGCCCACCTCCCGCACGACCTGCCGCCGAGGAGCGCGACGTGCTACTACTTCGCCGCCTGACGCTACGACGCGACCGACCAGGTTGTCCATGAACTCCTGCGCTGCCAGGTCCGTGAGAAGGCCCGCCAATGAGAGGACCCGACCCTGGTGGTGCTGGACACGCAGAGTGTCCGCGTCGCTGCCGGGGCCCCCGCCTCCACGACCGGCCGGGACGCCGCGGAACGAGTGTCGGGCCGCAAGTGGGGCCTGGCCGTGGACATGCTCGGCCTGGTCATCGCCGTCACCGTCCTTGGCGCGAGCGCGCACGACAACGCCGCGGGCGTCGCCCTGCTGGACCAGGTCGCCGAGAACGCCCGCGCAACTGTCCGCAAGGCCCTGGTCGGCCAGGGCTTCAAGAACCAGGTCGCCCTGCACGGCAACCGCCTGGACATCAGTGAGCACAGGCGTCGTCAGCTGGGTCGAGCGCCAGCTCAACCTCTGGAACGTGGCCATCACCCGGGCACGCAGCCACCTCATCGTGGTGGGGGACGCCACCTACTGGCGGCCCCGGAAGAGCATCGCTACCGACCTGCTGGCGGCAGCCGACGAGACCGTCCAGACTCGTGGTGACGTCGCCCCAACTGAACTGCTCAAGCGGCTCTACCAGGAACTGTCCAAGGAACCGGACAGCAGCGTCACGCTCGGCCAGCGGGTCAACGGACATCCCGTAGACGCAATCGTGCAGAAACCCGGCGGCAGGCCGACCGCGGTGCTCCTCGACGCGGGCCCTGAAGACGGCACGAAGCGGCACGTCACCTACGGCTGAAGCTGCGGCACACCAAGCTCGTGAGCAGCGGCCAGGACGGTGGCGACGCGGTGCGCTACGCCGCATGGAAGCTATACGACCTCGCCGAAAGCTGAGACGCCCTTGGTGTCGCGGGGCTCCGTCACTCGGGCAGACGGACCGACCCACTGGGCGCGTTCTCGGCCAGCAGCGGGCGCCCCAGGCCCGCCCGGTAGAACGCTGCACTTTGACCGGGATACGCACCTTGAGGTCAATGCCAGTGCGGGAATCCCCCTCGTCCGCATCCGGCGCGGCTCAACCAGGTTCAGGCCCTGCCAGGGGTAATGGGGGGAGGTGGCGCGCGCCCACCACCGCAGAGGCAACTTCTTTGGCCTCACCCGCAAAATGGAGAAGCTCAGCCTGCCGCGGCGAGAACCAACGGAAGAACTTGTTCGCTGCCTGCCTGGCGGAGTAGGCGGGCAGCGACTGCGAGGGTCCAGCCGGAGTCGGTGTAGTCGTCCACGAGCAGGACGGGGCCGGGGGAACTGGCCAGCGCACCAGCGAGGTCCTCAGGGACGGTGAAGGTGCCGGACAGCGCCCTGACGCGTTGGGCGGAGTTGCTGCGGCGTACCGCGTGCACGCCGCTCGGCCCGGTGTACGCCAGGGCACCCAGAAAGGGGAGGCGGCCGACGGTCGCAATTTCCTGGGCGAGGGATCCGACCAGTTGCGGGCGGGCCCGGGACGGCACAGCGACGACTCCCACCGGCCGGGCAGAGGCGTCTGGGGCATTCGACGCCCAGCCGCCCGGAGAGCGCGCCCAATCGGCGAGGACCGCCACCGCGGCCTGCAGGACATCGTCGGGCACCGGCCCATCGGGCGCGTTCTCAGCCAACAGCGGGCGCAGCCGGTTGCCCCAGCCAATGTCCGAGAGCCGCCCCAGGGCACGCCCGGTGGAGCACTGCTCTTTGGCCGGGATACGCCCCTTGAGGCCGATGCCCAGTGCGGGCATCCCCGTCGGCCACATCCGGCGCGGCTCAACCTCCACCCCCGGGCGATCCAGTTCCTTCGCCGCCCCCGTCAACGCCTCCGCCGAAACAGAGGAATCGACCCAGGCTCCCTCGCAGTTGTCGCAACGGCCGCACGGGGCCGCCCCCTCGTCGTCCAACTGCTGGCGCAGGAACTCCATCCGGCACTGGGACGTGCTCACGTAATCGCGCATGGCCTGCTGCTCGGCCGCCCGCTGCTTGGCCACCCACGCGTACCGCTCAGCCTCGTACACCCACTCGGTCCCCGTGGCCGACCAGCCGCCCTTCACCCGCTTAACCGCGCCGTCGACATCCAGCACCTTCAGCATCGTCTCCAGCCGGCTGCGCCGAAGATCCACCGCCGCCTCCAGCGCCGGCACGGACAGCGGCCGTCCCGCACCGGCAAGAGCCGAGAGGGTCTGTCGAACCTGCGCCTCGGGCGGGAAGGCGGTATCGGCGAAGTAGCGCCAGATGGCCTCGTCCTCCTTGCCCGGCAGCAGCAGCACATCGGCGTGGGCCACACCGCGCCCCGCACGCCCCACCTGCTGGTAGTAGGCGATCGGCGAGGACGGCGAGCCGAGATGGACCACAAAGCCCAAGTCCGGCTTGTCGTAGCCCATGCCCAGCGCCGAAGTCGCGACCAGCGCCTTGACCCGGTTCTCCTGCAGGTCAACCTCGGCCTGCAACCGGTCAGCGTTCTCCGTCTTTCCGGTGTACGAGGCCACGCGGAAGCCGCGCTGCCGCAGGAAGGCGGTGGCCTCCTCGGCTGCCGCGACGGTGAGGGTGTAAATGATCCCCGAGCCCTGCAGCTCGTCCAGGTGCTCGGCGAGCCAGGCCAGGCGGTGCGCGGCGTCCGGCAGCTGGACCACACCCAGCCGCAGACTTTCCCTCTCAAGCGGGCCGCGCAGCACCAGGGCCTCGCCGGCACCGGTACCCAACTGCTCAGCCACATCCGCAGTGACCCGCGCGTTGGCGGTCGCGGTGGTGGCCAGCACCGGCACACCGGCGGGCAGCTCCGCCAGCATCGCCCGCAGCCGACGGTAGTCGGGGCGGAAGTCGTGGCCCCAGTCGGAGATACAGTGCGCCTCGTCGACCACCAGGAGACCGGTCGTGGCCGCAAGCTTGGGAAGCACCTGCTCGCGAAAATCCACAGAATTAAGGCGTTCCGGACTTACGAGGAGAACGTCGGTCTCGCCGCGCTCGACTTCCTCATAGATGGTGTCCCACTCCTCCGGGTTGGCCGAGTTGATGGTGTGCGCCCGGATACCGGCCCGTGCCGCCGACTCGACCTGGTTGCGCATCAGCGCCAGCAGCGGCGAGATGATCACCGTGGGGCCGGAGCCACGTCGGCGCAGCAGAGCGGTGGCAACGAAGTACACCGCCGACTTGCCCCAGCCGGTGCGCTGCACCACCAGCGCACGCTGGCGCTCCTCCACCAGAGCCGCCACCGCCTGCCACTGGTCCTCCCGCAGCCGCGCCGAACCCCCCGGGGCACCGACGAGCTCAGCGAGGATGGCATCGGCTTCGGTGCGGAGCTCCAGGTTGTCCATGCCCCCCATGCAACCCGATGGCGAGGACAATAAGCCACTTCACTCAACGTCACTACCTGCTCGCGAACGGTCCACCGACCACGCGCCGACCTAGGATGTCCAGGACGGAGCGCTCAGCCACGACCATCCTCGGTAGGCGCGTTTGTGCAATCAGGGGCTCCAACTCCGCCTGGAATTGAATGCCTTCCCAGTTCTGCAGCCCGGAGCGGCTCAACAACCCCGACTTCCGTGACCAAGTGCTGCCCAAGCTGGCCGCCGCCACCGGACTGCTGGTGGTGGACGAGGCACACTGCATCTCCGACTGGGGCCATGACTTCCGGCCGGACTACCGACGGCTGCGCACGATGCTGGCGGAGCTGCCGGCGGGAGTACCGGTGCTCGCCACCACCGCGACGGCCAATGCCCGCGTGACAGCGGACGTCGCTGAGCAGCTGGGCACGGGAGCGGGCACGGACGCCCTCGTACTGCGTGGCCCGCTGGATCGGGAGAGCCTCAGCCTGAGCGTGCTTCAGCTCCCCGATGCCGCGACCCGGCCGGCCTGGCTGGCCGATCACCTCGGTGAGCTGCCCGGCTCCGGGATCGTCTACACCCTGACTGTCGCTGCGGCCGAGGAGGTGACCGCGTATCTCCGGCAGTGCGGCCACACCGTGTCTTCGTACACCGGCCGCACGGAGAACGCCGACCGGCAGCAGGCCGAGGAAGATCTGCTGGCCAACCGTGTCAAGGCCCTGGTCGCCATGTCCGCGCTGGGCATGGGCTTCGACAAGCCCGATCTCGGATTCGTCGTGCACTTGGGCTCGCCCTCGTCCCCCATCGCCTACTACCAGCAGGTGGGCCGCGCGGCCCGTGGCGTGAAGCACGCGGAAGTGCTGCTGCTGCCGGGTCGGGAGGACGAGGCGATCTGGCAGTACTTCGCCTCGGTGGCCTTCCCGCCCGAGGAACTGGTGCGGCGCACCCTCGACGTACTGGCCCATGCGGGCAGGCCGCTTTCCCTGCCCGCGTTGGAGCCGCTGGTCGAGCTGCGGCGTACACGGCTGGAAACCATGCTCAAGGTCCTGGACGTGGACGGCGCGGTGCGCCGGGTGAAGGGCGGCTGGACCACCACGGGTCGGCCCTGGTCGTATGACGCCGAGCGGTATGTGTGGGTGGCGCGGCAGCGGGAGTCCGAGCAGCAGGCGATGCGCGACTACGCGCGGTCGACGAGTTGCCGGATGGAGTTCCTGCGGCGACAGCTGGACGACGAGGAAGCCGCTCCGTGCGGGCGCTGCGACAACTGCTCGGGAGCCCGGTTCAGCGACAAGGTCCCCGATGCGGCCCTGGATGCCGCGCGCGGGGAGCTGGGCAGGCCGGGTGTAGAAGTGGAGCCCCGCAAGATGTGACCGACCGGGCTGGCAGCGGTGGGGTCAGTCTCAAGGGCCGGATCCCTGAGGGGGAGCAGCCCTCCGCGGGCCGCGCGCTGGGCAGGCTGTCCGACATCGGCTGGGGCAACAGGCTCCGCCCGATGCTCGCGGCGCAGGCGCCGGACGGTCCAGTTCCGGACGATGTGGTGAAGGCGGTGGTGACCGTCCTCGCCGACTGGGCCAAGGGCCCAGGCGGATGGGCGTCCGGCGCTCCGGACGCGCCGCCCCGGCCGGTCGGTGTGGTCACCGTCGCCTCGCGCAGCAGGCCCCAGCTGGTCGGATCTCTCGGCGCCCGGATCGCCGAGGTCGGCCGGATACCCCTCCTGGGCACCGTGGAGTACGCAGCTGAGGCCATGGACTCCGGGATCTCGCGCACCAACAGCGCGCAGCGGGTGCGTGCCCTGCATGAGGCGTTCATCGTCCCGCCCCGGTTGGCCGAGGAGCTGGTCTCGGCCGACGGACCTGTCCTGCTGGTGGACGATCTTTCGGACAGTGGCTGGACCCTCGCTGTGGCGGCGAGGCTGCTGCGCAGGTCTGGTGCGAGGGCGGTGTTTCCGCTGGTCCTCGCGGTTCAGACGCGACATGAGGGGTCGCCGGGGGCACAACTGGGCAGGGATATGGCAGGGATATGAGCCCCATACCCGCCGATTCCCGTCGGTGCCGCCAAATTGCTCGTTGCCGCATGCTCACGCGGCAGGAAGAATTGAAGGGCTCCCCGCGCGGCCCGTTCGCGGTCCGGAAGGGCCGTGCCGCGGTGGGCCCCACTCGACCCTGCCCGCGCTGTCGGCGCGTATGCGAAGGGAGGACCGTGACCTTCGGATTCGCTCCGTCCGCAGCCACTTCACTTGCGACGTCGGCCAATTCCGTCAGCCGGCTCGCCAGGATGCTCGAGCCCGCCGAGTGGGCGGCGGCCGGTATACCGCTGCTGCGCAACCCCCGCGAGGTTGTCAGCGGATTGCACACCCGGCACCGGCCGACACCGGCGACGGCCGTCGTCGCCGTGCTCGACCACGAGGAGCGGCTCGCTGCCAGCGCGTCGTTCCCCCGGCGATCCGCGCCCGTCGACGGCTGGGAGTTCCGCAACGTGCTGCTGGCCCATCTGCGCCGGGTCATCCCGCACGACCTGCGCCGCCGCACGCCGGTGCGTACCGCCGTGCTGCTCTACTGCCGCGAGGGCGACGAGCGCTGGACGGAGGAGGACGGAGCGTGGATGTGGGGACTGCGGGATGCGTGCACCCTGCACGGGCTGCGCTGCGGTGCGTACATCACGCTGACGCGCGGCGGATGGCAGGTGCTGGGCGAGGGCCGAGGTGGCCGACGGCCCAACTCCACCTCGTTGCCGGGCGACCTCGCCGACACCGTGACCGACATCGAACCGATGCCGCTGCGCACCGCGAGTGGCGCGGCCGAAGCACTTCGGCGCGCGGCGGCCCGCTGAGGGTGCCACCTTCCGGCTGCCCACGAAGGGGCAGCCGTCCGGTAATGGCCGTACGGCGACGACTCAGACGCCCCTGCCGAGCACGGTGTTGATCCGCTGGGGATCGCCACACACGATCAGCAGCGCGGTCGCCTTCGCGAGGGCCGCGGGCAGTGCGCGGGCGGCTGCGTCGTCGGCGCCTCCGTTGACCGCGACGACCACCACGGGACGGGCCGAGGCCCGGCCCACCGCAGCGGCGTCCGCGTAGAAGACGTCGTCGTGAGCGTCGTGCTGGCCCCAGTAGGCGGCCTCGCCGAAGGACAGCTCGTGCGCGGCCCACGGGTGCTGTTCACCGGTGGTGAGCACCAGGACGTCGCCCGGAGCTCGGCCGGAGTCGAGCAGCAGGTCGACCGCCTCGCCGGCGGCTTCGAGCGCGCCGTCCGCCGGGGCGGGGATCAGTTGGATCTGCGGCGTTGAGGGCTTTCCCGGCCGGGAAGCCTGCGGCTGCCCGGCAGAGTGATGCGTACGCGGGGTCGGCGGCGCGGGCCTGGCGGAGCCGGGACCCGGGTGTCCGGGACGCGGCGAGGCCGCGGAACGCGGACCGGGTACGGGACGGGGGGTCGGCGCGGTGCGGCCTGCGGCCGGCGTGGCACGGGGACCCTGGGCACTCTCGTGAATCTGAGGCTCCTCGGGGATGAGAGGCATGAGTGGATGTCTATCAAATGCCGGTGAAGAGGGCATCGGCGGGTGGGTACAAAAGTGCGACTGGCCTGCTGGGAGGGCGGGTTCAGAATTCGAAGCCGAGCTGGCCCCCGCTTTCCAGTGCGGCCGCCTCCGCGGAGATGCGGACCTTCTTGAGGTGCCGCCACTGGGGCAGCGCGTCGAGATAGGCCCAGGAGAGCCGGTGGTAGGGCGTAGGGCCCAGCACCCTCAGCGCGGCCTTGTGCACGGGCGAGGGGTAGCCGGCGTTGTCGTCGAAGCCGAAGTCGGCGAACTCCCCCCGCAGTTCGGCCATCATCGCGTCCCGGTGCACCTTGGCGATCACCGAGGCGGCCGCGACCGCGACGCAGGACTGGTCCCCCTTGATGACCGTACGGACCTGCCAAGGGGATCCCAGGTAGTTGTGCTTGCCGTCGAGGATGACCGCGTCCGGACGAATCGGCAGCGCGTCCAGCGCCCGAACTGCGGCAAGCCGCAGCGCCGCGGTCATCCCCAGTTCGTCGATCTCCTCCGGCGAGGCGTGTCCCAGGGCGTGCGCCGTGACCCACTTCTCCAGCAGCACGGCCAATTCCGTACGGCGCTTGGGGGCGATGAGCTTGGAGTCGGTGAGCCCTTCGGGCGGTCTGCGCAGGCCGGTGACCGCCGCGCACACAGTGACCGGACCAGCCCACGCCCCGCGTCCGACCTCGTCGACACCAGCGATGATCTTGGCGCCGGTGGTGGCTCGGATCGAGCGCTCGACTGTGTGTGTGGGTGGTTCGTACGGCATGGCGCCAGCAAGGTTACGCCGCCCGACCCTGCCCGCGACACCCGGTTCCCCTCAACGGCTCCGCCCGGGCTCCCCGTCGGCTCCCAAACGGCTCCGTGCCCGCGGTCAGCCGTTGCGCGGGCGTAGCAGCGGCACCATCACCTGATCGATCATGTCGGCGATGTCACCGTCGGACAATTCGCTGCCGCACACCTTCGAGCGGTACATCATCAGGCCCGGAATCACGTCGAAGACCAGGTCACCGGTGGCGTCTGGGCGCACGTCGCCACGCGTGACTCCACGGCGCACCACCTCACGGAAGAGCCGGTTGGACGGCTCGATGACCCCTCGCGCGATCACCCCGTGGAACCGATCGGCCGCGGCAATGTCGCACTCGTAAAGCACTGAACGCAGGGCAAAGCCGGACCTGGAGTACATCGCGTCCCGCACCCGCAAGCAGAGCTGAAAGAGGTCCTCGCGGACGCTCCCGTAGTCGGTGGCCACGTCCAGTGTCGGCAGTCCGGCCTGCAGGGCGTCCGCGACGAGGTCCTCCTTCGAGGGCCATCGCCGGTAGACGGCGGCCTTCCCGGTCTGGGCCCCGGCCGCGACGCCCTCCATGGTGAGCCCGCTCCAGCCGACCGTACTCAACTGCTCCAGAGCGGCGTCGAGGATCGCGCGTTCCAGCACGGGTCCTCGACGGCGCAGCGAGACCGGGGGCGTCTCAGCGGCGGCAGTCCAGCGCGAATTGACCATCTTCTTCTCTCCGTTGGGCCGTACTGACCGAGCGGCGGGCGAAGGAACCGATCACTCCGCTGCGGATGTTCGCCGACCGCAACCGCTCAGGCACGTATCTGATCATGATGAGCCTCGCCGCGGCGATGTTCGGCATGTTCTTCTTCATCGTCCTGTTCGTGCAGAACGTGCTGGGCTACAGCCCCATAACCTCCGGTCTCGCGTTCCTCCCGGTCACGGTGATGATCGTGACCGCAGCCGGGATCTCCTCGAAGCTGCTGCCGGTACTCGGGCCCAAGCCGTTCCTGACGGCGGGCGCGGTGCTCACCGGGGGCGGCATGGCGTGGCTGACCATGCTGGACCCGGGCAGCTCGTATCCGGGCGGGGTGCTGGGGCCGATGCTGCTCTTCGGATTCGGCATGGGTCTGGTCTTCGTGACGGCGACGCTCACGTCGGTCTCGGGCGTCGCGCAACACGAATCGGGTGCGGCCTCCAGCCTGCTCAACGCCACACAGATGGTCGGCGGTTCCCTGGGACTGTCGATTCTCATGACCGTCTTCAGCACCGCCAGCCGCGAGGAGGCCGAGCGTCAACTGCCCTCGTTCCTCGCGGACTCGACGCCCGCGCAGAAGGAGGTCTTCGCGAAGACGCACGAGCTGCCGCCGCCCTGGGGGCATCAGGTGCTGGCCGACGGCATCGCGACGGCGTTCTGGGCGGGGGTGGGTCTGGTCGGACTCGCCGTGCTGACCGCGGTGTTCGTCATCCGGGTCCGCAAGAGCGACCTGGAGGCGCTCAGCGGCTCGGCAGGCGCGGGCGGCCACGCCGCCTAGGGCTGCCGCCCGGGCGGTCGCCTGAAGCGCCTCCTTCCGGAGCCGGGGTACAGGCAGGCCCTCTCCCTGCCGGCCCGCGCGCGTGCCGGCAGGGAGAGCGGCAGGCCGGCTGCGGGAACAACCCGGCGGCGGCTCAGCGGGCCTGTTCCGGCACCCAGTCAGGGAGGGCTTCGGTCTGCTCCAGCCAGTCCGCCGGGGGCCGCCCCGACTTGCCCGCGGCGACCACGCCGCAAGCAATCGCGCACGTGGTGTCCACATCGCCCCCGACCTGCGCGGTCGTCCAGAACGCGCGCTCGAAGTCGCCTAGCGAGCGGGCCGCGGACCACAGCGCGAACGGCACGGTGTCATGCGCACTCGTGCGCCGGCCGTTGCCGAGAACGGCGGCGACGGTCCCCGCATCGCCATAGTCGAGCATGTCCCGCGCCCGGCGAAGACCCGCACCCACCGCGCTGCGCGGTACGAGCGCGACGACACCGTCGAGCAGTTCCTCGGGTCCGGGCGGCCCGGCCGGATTCGCGGCGAGCGCGGCGGCGGCCGCCACGGCCATGGCGCCGACCACCGCCTCACGGTGCTGGTGCGTGGTGTAGGAGGAGATCTCGGCCTGGTGGGTGGCCTGCTCCGGATCGGAGGCATACCAGGCGCCGAGCGGCGCGATACGCATCGCGGAGCCGTTGCCCCACGAGCCCTGGCCGTCGAAGAGCTCGGAGGCCAGCTCGCGCCAGTCGCCGCCCTCCCTGATCAGCCGAAGCATCCGGTTGACGGCGGGGCCGTAGCCACGGTCGAAGTCGTGGTGCTCGGCGAAGGACCTGGCGAGCGCGTCCTGGTCCACCCGGCCGTGCGCCGCGAGCACAGTCAGCACCGAGCAGGCCATCTCGGTGTCGTCGGTCCACTGCCAGGGGCCTGGCGGCAGCTCCCGCCGCTTGAGCAGTGGATAGTTCGAGGGGACAAAAAACTGGGAGCCCAGGGCGTCTCCCACGGACAGTCCGCGCAGGCTGTCCAGGGTGCGTTCGAAACGCCGGTCGCGAGAGGAGTCAGCGGTCATCTTCCTGCCACTCTATCCGGTGACGCCGTACGGCTCGGGTGTGCGCCAGCGCTCGAAAGGCCGGTCAAGCGTGTAGCGGCCGTCCTCGCCGAGCTGCAGTATCCGGGTCTCGGCGTTGCCCGGGTTGGACAGTGATTCGAACTCCGCGACCGACCAGTGGAACCAACGCATGCAGAAGAGCCGCATGGTCAGTCCGTGCGTCACCAGGAGTACGTTCGGCGGGTGGTCCGGCGCCTCGAAGCTGCGGTACAGGCTCTCCAGGAACGCCCCGACCCGGTCGTACACATCCGCTCCCGACTCGCCCTGGGCGAAGCGGTAGAAGAAGTGGCCATAGGCGTCCCGGTAGGCCTTCTGCAACCGTACGTCGTCCCTGTCCTGCCAGTTCCCCCAGTCCTGCTCGCGCAGCCGCGGCTCCTCCCTGACGCGCACCAGCTCGGGATCTAGGCCGAATGCGCGGAAGGTCTCATGGGTGCGGCGGTAGGGCGATACGTAGACGCTGACGCGCTCGCGTCCGAAAAGCTCACGCAGCCGCACGCCCGTCTCCTCGGCCTGGGCCCAGCCGGTGCTGGTCAGCGCCAGCGCATGGTCGGGCTCGCGTTCGTACACGGTGTCATCGGCGTTTCCCTCCGACTCGCCGTGCCGGACGAGGACGATGCGTCGCGGTCGTGCCATGGCACGACAGTAGATCGGCCCGGGCTCGGCCGAGCAGCCGGGCCGAGTCCATCCGGCGTATCCGGGCGGGAACGGCGGCGCCGGCGGCGGGCTGTCGGCGGCGGAGCAGGCGGTCCGTGCGTGGGTGTGGCGGGCCGGCCGGTGGCACGGCAGCAGCAAGCAAGCGGTCGGTCGACCGCCCGCTGCACCGACGATCAGCTGCGCCTCCACCGGCCGCGCCCGGGGCTTCAGACCGTCCAGGACGGGTCGAGCTGCACCACATCACCGGCCAGCGCCGCGACATCCGCCTCGGTCTGCGCGCGCAGCAGCAGCCGCTCCACCCGCTCCCTGCGGTACTTCCCGTGCTCGGCGGCCGACTGCCACATCGACATCACCAGGAACTCGCTCCCCGGCGCCTCCCCGAACACCCCGCGCACCATCCCGGGCGACCCGGCCATCGCCGGGTTCCACACCTTTTCCTGCATCAGCGAGTAGTGCTCGACCCGGTCCTCCCGCACCCTGCAGTGCGCGACCCGCACCACGTCGGCGTCCGTGAACCGAGGCTCGAACCCGGTCTTCACATCGAAGCGGTAGTCGAACAGTTTGACCTGTATGTCCTTGTACGTCCCCGACTGCCCGGACGCCAGCCGGTCGTGGGAGCGCGCCATGAACGAGTCGTAGAACGCCCGGCTCTCCCAGAAGGCGAAGACATGGGCGACATGCGGCCGCCCTTTGCTCCACCCACCGCCCTGGCCCCGGAATCCCGGCTCACCCAGCAGCCCCGCCCACTTCCGCTGTCCCCGCTCGAACCCACGACGGTCCACCACAGTGCAGCGAATCCACTTGACCAGCACCGCGCCATCGTACGGCGCGGAACGTGGCCCCGGTCACGCTCCGGCAGAGTGCACTCGTACCAACTCGGCCGAATCCCCGGCGTCCAGTTCGATCCCGAACACCTCTTCCAACACGGACGTCATTTCGCCCGCCGCGATCCTGCGCCGCTCGCTCGTGCCGTCTGGGCGTAAGACGGTCAGTTCGCCACGTACAAGGGCGCGACGCACCTGGGGACCAGACTGCTGGGCCACCACCTGGCCGACAAACCGCGACTGCGGATGCGTCGCGCTCCAACACGGCGGCAAACAGGGCGTTCTGCTCGTAGCAGTAACCGCCACGCCGCCGGCCGACGAGCTTCGCCTACAGACTCTTCAGATCCAGCGGCACCTGGCGCCCGAGCGCCACCTCAAGATTCTCGAAGGGAATCGAGGCGACATGCGCCCGCTGCAGCCCACGCAGCGTCTCCAGGTCCGGCGCGATGGCGCCCTGGTATCCGATTCGCGCCAGGTACGCGTCCAGATCGAGTTCTTCACCGCTCCACGTCATGATCCCTACCCCCGCGAAGTAGGCCGGCGGCCCGAACGGCCCCCAGCCTGCACAATGATCGTCACGACGGCGCTGTGCACCAACCCTTTGCTCTATCGCCGGTCGCACAGAAGTCGTACGACACCATCCGCCGCTGCACATTCCGCACTGAGCGGACGCCGGACCCGTGGCGCGAACCGGTGATACGAACCCCGTGGTGCGGGAGGGTGAGCGTGGCAGCATGGTCAACCGACTTAGAAAACCCGGCAGTTACGGGGAAGGGGAATCCGGTGAGCAGTCTCAGCAAGGGGATCCGGAAGGCCGAGGTAACGCTCAAGTGGGATCCGAGCCCTCTGGGCGAGTCGCCCCACGACCTCGACATCGTCGCCGCGACGTACAAGGCGGACGCCCCGACCGGAGAACCGGCGTACGTCGTCCACTTCGACAGCCGGTCGCCCGACGGCACCATCATCCTGACCCGGGACAGCAAGACCGGTCAGGGCTTCGGCTCCGACGAGGTCATGACGCTTGAGTTCGACCGGCTGGCGGCCACGTACGGGCGCGTCGTCGTGGGCGTGGTCATCCAGCAGCGCGACGGACGAAAGGTGTTCGGCGACATAGCGAACCCCCTCGTGCGGGTCCTGGAGGGACACACAGAGCTGGGGAAGAACGACTTCACCAGCGTGGCTGGAGCCACCGCCGCGGTCGTCGGCGGCTTCACCAAGGGCGAGGCAGGCGACTGGGGATACCAAGAGACGGTCCGCGGATTCGACGCCGATCCGCAGTCGTTCATCGCGCTGATGGGCAACAGTACTTACTGAGAGGACCCCGCTCCGGGTCGCGGCAGGCTCGGACATCCGGACGGCCGGGTGACGCCGTTCCAGAGCGGCCGGGTCACGGGACGTGGGCGGCTGACCGTCGTACCCGGCGGCACCTATGACC
>NZ_JBSFMS010000050.1:0-47568 GCF_053599675.1 Streptomyces sp. NPDC000880
GCCTCCATGTCTCGTACGTCGTCAGCGCATCTTTCCGCCCCGCGGCATCCGCATCCCCTTCGGCATCGGCCCCTTCGGCAGCGGCATATTGCTCATCAGGTCGCCCATCGCCCGCAAGCGGTCGTTCGCCGCCGTGACCTGCGGCCCGGTGAGCACCCGCGGCAGCTTCAGCATCGTCGTGCGCACCTTCTTCAGCGGCACCTGGCCCTCGCCGGTGCCCACGATGATGTCGTGCACCGGCACGTCCACCACGATGCGCGCCATCTTCTTCTTCTCGGCCGCCAGCAGCGACTTCAGCCGGTTCGGGTTGCCCTCCGCGACCAGCACGATGCCGGCCTTGCCGACCGCCCGGTGCACCACGTCCTGGCTGCGGTTCATCGCCACTGCGGGGGTCGTGCTCCAGCCGCGGCCAACGTTCTCCAGCACCGCGGCCGCCGCGCCCGGCTGGCCCTCCATCTGCCCGAAGGCCGCCCGCTCGGCGCGGCGTCCGAAGACGATCGCCATCGCGAGGAAGGCCAGCAGGAATCCGAGGATGCCCAGATAAATGGGGTGGTCGATCAAGAAACCGATCGCGAGGAGGACACCGAAGGTGACGATTCCCACAGCCGCGACAACAAGACCGACCTTCGAGTCGGCCTTTCGGGTCATCTTGTACGTCAGGGCGACCTGCTTCAGTCGCCCGGGGTTCGCAGCAGCGTCAGCGCTGTCTGAGTTTGCCTTCCTCGCCATAAGCAGAAGTTTACGTGGCCTAGGAAGTGCGGTCGGCCACGGCCTCCAGTACATGCTGCGCCTCGACCCGGTCCTTGGCCCGGCGTCGATCTTCGAGGACCGCCGTCCATGCGTTCCTGCGGGCGGTGCGCTGGCCGCTGCCCAGGAGCAGCGACTCCATGGCGCGCAGGGCATCGGTGACGGACGGGATGGCGGTAGCGCGTACGGGACGAACCGGCGCGGCCTGCATGTGTTGTCCCCCCTCGGGGCGAGAGACGAAAAGCGGGAGCGGTGCGGGGCAGCACGGAAAGCGCGTGCACAGAGCGAGCGGTGTGTGCTGTCCGTAAACCCAGTGTCACTGATTGGTGTTACCAGGGCATGACCGAGCGGTCAAACACCGATGAAACCTATACGGTCCGCGCCCAAACACTGACGCGGCCCGTACGCCGCCCCCGACCTGCGGGGAGGGTACGAGCCGCGTCCAACTCGCCGTTACTGTCCAGTAGTTGTCTGTGCCCGAGTTCACACGGCCTGCGAGGCGACCACGGCGCCCCGGCGCTCGATCGCCTGCTGGTAAAGCCGGCCCGCGCGATACGACGAACGGACGAGCGGACCCGACATGACACCGGAGAAGCCGATCTCCTCGGCCTCCTCCTTCAGCTCCACGAACTCGTGCGGCTTCACCCAGCGCTCGACCGGGTGGTGGCGTACGGAAGGACGCAGATACTGGGTGATTGTGATCAGCTCGCAGCCCGCGTCGTGCAGGTGCTGCAGCGCCTCGCTGACCTCCTCGCGCTCTTCGCCCATGCCCAGGATGAGGTTCGACTTGGTGACCAGGCCCGCCTCGCGGGCGCGGGTGATGACCTCGAGGGAGCGCCCGTAACGGAAACCGGGGCGGATCCGCTTGAAGATCCGCGGCACGGTCTCGACGTTGTGCGCGAGCACCTCCGGGCGGGACGAGAAGACCTCGGCCAGCTGTTCCGGCACCGCGTTGAAGTCGGGGATGAGGAGCTCGACCTTGGTGCGGCCCGCCTCGCGCTCCGACGTCATCGAGTGGATCCGGCGCACCGTCTCGGCATACAGCCAGGCGCCGCCGTCCTCCAGGTCGTCGCGCGCGACGCCGGTGATGGTGGCGTAGTTCAGGTCCATGGTGACCACAGACTCGCCGATGCGGCGGGGCTCGTCGAGGTCGAGGGCGGCGGGCTTGCCGGTGTCGATCTGGCAGAAGTCACATCGCCGGGTGCACTGGTCGCCGCCGATGAGGAAGGTCGCCTCGCGGTCCTCCCAGCATTCGTAGATGTTCGGACAGCCGGCCTCCTGGCACACGGTGTGCAGACCCTCGCTCTTCACGAGTTTCTGCATCTGCGTGTACTCGGGCCCCATCTTCGCCCGGGTCTTGATCCACTCGGGCTTGCGCTCGATGGGCGTCTGGCTGTTCCGGACCTCCAGGCGCAGCATCTTGCGTCCGTCGGGTGCGACTGCGGACACGTCCGGCTCCCTACGACTTCGTTTCTTCGGCGGACACCAGGGTACGCCCGTTATTTGTTTGGCCCTGCGTCTGGTCAACCCCAGGCCACAGGGGCGCATTCCCTAGACGGAGGTCTCGATGGGCCTCGGTCGCAGGTCCGCGTTCTCCAGGACGGCCCGCAGGTGCTTCTCGGCGACCGGAAGCACATCGGCGATCGTGATCTCGCGGCCCACCTCGTTCGCCAGCGACGTCACCCCCGCGTCCCGGATCCCGCACGGCACGATCCGGTCGAACCAGGTGTTGTCCGGGTTCACATTGAGCGCGAAGCCGTGCATCGAGACGCCCTTGGCGATACGGATGCCGATCGCCGCGAGCTTGCGGTCCTCGCGGCGCTGGCCGGCGTTGGAGGGGGCGTACTCCGGGCCGTTCAGCCGCGGGTCGAACTCGTCGTCCTGCAGGCGCGGGTCGAAGTCCAGCGAGAGACCGCCGATCGCCGGGCGGGCCTCGATCGGGTCGCCCAGCACCCACACACCGCTGCGGCCCTCGATACGGCTGGTCTCCAGGCCGAACTCCGCGCAGGTGCGGATCAGCGCGTCCTCGAGCCGGCGCACATGCGCGACGACGTCCACCGGGCGCGGCAGCTTCACGATCGGGTAGCCCACCAGCTGGCCCGGGCCGTGCCAGGTGATCTTGCCGCCGCGGTCGACGTCGACGACGGGGGTTCCGTCCAGAGGGCGCTCGCTCTCCTGTGTGCGCCGGCCCGCCGTATAGACGGGCGGGTGCTCCAGGAGCAGGCAGGTGTCCTCGATCTCGTCGGCGAACCGGGCGGCGTGGACGTCGCGCTGCTTCTGCCACGCCTCCTGGTACTCGACCGCTTCGTCGCCGAACCCCAGCTGGACGAACCGCAGCTCACTCACGGCTGAGCCTCCCTAGAACCCTCACCCTGCACAACGTTCACCCTGCACTCATCACGCCCAGCCCACTGTACGGCGGCTCGCAGGGGGCCGACGGGGCAGGTGCTTCCCGTCAGCGACTTCCCCAATCCTCACACGATCGGATGAATATGGGGCGAAGCTGGCGGTGCGGGCGCGAAGGGTCGCTAAATTCACGCCGTTCCATGAGGGCTGCTCGCGGCCCGGAAGGCAGGAGACCGCACAGCTGATGACGGAACGACCTCCACAGCGCGTCCCGAACCGACAGCTCGGCGCGCTGATCGCAGAAGCCGGATTCTCCAACGCAGGTCTTGCCCGCCGAGTGGACCAGCTCGGACTCGAGCATGGGCTGGATCTGCGATACGACAAAACCTCCGTGACCCGCTGGCTGCGCGGTCAGCAGCCCCGCGGCACCACCCCCGCTTTGATCGCCGAAGTGTTCACCCGGCGGCTCGGCCGACGGCTGTCGGCGCAGGATCTGGGGCTCGACGCCTGTGCGCCCGTCTACGCCGGTCTGGAGTTCGCGGCCACGCCCGAGGAGGCCGTGGACATCGTCAGCGTGCTGTGGCGCAAGGACTCCGGCAGCCACGCGGAGCTGCGGAAGATCGCGTTCACTCCGGCCGGGCTTGTCGTGCCGAGCAGGGACTGGCTGATCGGGCGGGCCGACGAGCGGGTCAGCCGGGGGGAGACCGGGCAGAACGGGACCACCCGCGTTCCCCTGCAGGGCCGGGTCTCCGTCCCCGGGCGGCGCTCCACCGACCGGGGGCCCGGTCAGAGGGTTTCCAGCGGCGACATCGCGGCCCTGCGCTCGGTCGCCGAGCTGTTCCGCACCCTCGATCACGCCTACGGCGGCGGGCACGCCCGGCAGGCGCTGGTCCGCTACCTCGAGCACGAGGCCGAGCCGATGCTGCGCGGCACCTATGGGGAGGTCACCGGGCGGCGGCTGTTCGCCGCGGCCGCCGATCTGACCCGGCTGGCCGGCTGGACGTCGTACGACATCGCCGCCCACGGCCTCGCCCAGCGCTACTTCGTCCAGGCGCTGCGGCTCGCGCAGGCCGCCGGAGACCGTGCCTACGGCTCCTATGTGCTGGTGACCATGAGCCGCCAGGCGGTCTATCTCGGGCATGGGCGGGAGGCGGTACAGCTGACGCGTGTGGCTCAGCAGGGTGTGGGCTCGTCGGCGCCGCCCCTGGTGCAGGCGCTGCTGCACGCCGTCGAGGCGCGCGGGCACGGCGTGCTCAGCGATGCGCGGGCGTGCACCGCCGCGCTGGTGCGGGCCGAACGGGCGCTGGAGACGGCGCGGCCCGGGGACGATGTGCCGCACTGGGCGCGGTTCTTCGACGAGGCGCAACTGGCGGACGAGTTCGGGCACTGCCACCGGGATCTGCAGCAGTACCGGTCGGCGGCGCAGCACGCGGAGCGCTCGCTCCAGCTGCGCGCCCCGGCGTTCGCGCGCAGCCGGGTCTTCTGCCGGGTGGTGCTGGCCTCCGCCCGGCTCGGCCTGGGGGAGCTGGACCAGGCGTGCGCGCTGGGGGCGGAGGCGGCGTTGCAGGCGTCGGAGTTGCGGTCGGCGCGGGCGACGGAGTACGTACGGGAATTCGAGCGGCGGCTGGAGCCGTACCGGGACGCGGCGGCGGCACGGAACTATCGCGACCGGGTGGCAGCGCTGGGCTGAACCCGGGGCTCCGCCCCGGAACCCCCTACCCTGTGGGCGTGGGGGGACCCCCAGTCCTCGATCGCCGGACGGAGGCTGGGGAGATTTGAGGACAAGCCGGCTGCCGGACCGCCCGGGCCTACGCCACCGCCGAGAGCGGGACCGCCTCCTCGTAGCCCGGCTGGACGCCGAAGTCCCGCAGGATCGCGTTCGCCGCCCTGCGGCCGGAGAACAGCGCGCCCTGGACCGTACTCGTATCGCGATGATCCCCGCAGACGTACAGCCCGGACAGCAGCCGCACCGGGCGGCGCGGATCGTGCGGCGGGGGCATCGCCGGCACCGCCTCCGGGGCGTGGTGGACCGCGAGCAGCTCCCAGTCGGCGGTGGACGTGCCGTACAGCGTGCCGAGATGGTCGCGGACGGCCCGGTCCAGCTGCGGCGGGGGAGTCCCGAGCACCGTCGACGAGATGAGCACGCGGTCGGACGGCGCGCGCGAGGGGTCGACCTCGCTCATCACGGTGGTGTGCGAGACGGGCCCGCTGCGGTCCGCGTCCAGTACCAGGGCCGGGTCGGCGAGCGGGGTCTCGGGCGCGGTGTGGTGCACCACCGTGACCGGGTGGAACGCCGGCACGCGCAGGCCCGGCAGCAGCTCGGCCGCCGCGCGGGCGCCGGTGGCCAGCACCAGGGCACGGCAGCCGAGTTCGCCGTACTCCTCGGTCATGACGCGGCTGATGGAGGCGTCGGTGACCCGTATCCCCGTGTGTACGGTGCCGGGCGGCAGGGCGGCCGCCAGCTGCCGGGGCAGAGCCGCCGCGCCGCCCTCCGGTATGCACATCCGGCCGCGTGCGAAGCCGCGCAGGGCGAGATCGGCGCACCGGCTCGAGGTGGTCAGCGCGGGGTCGCAGAGCAATGAGGACAGCAGCGGGCGCAGGAAGCCGTGGACCGTTCGGGCCGGCACGCCGCGGGCGCAGAGCGAGTCCGCCGTGGGCCGCTCGGGGCGGGCCAGCAGGCGCTCCACCGGGGTGCCAGCGAGACGAGCGAGGGACGCGCCGAGCCGGGCCTGGTCGAGCGGCCTGGGGGCGCTTGCGAGGGCGCGCGCGACGGTGAATGCTCCCCCTACGCCCCGGAGGGCGTGGGGGGACCCCCACCGTGCGCTCCCTGGTTCACCGGGCCGCCTGACCACATCTCCGGTCCGCTGGAGCCGGCCCCCGCTGTGCACGAGCACACCGGGCGAGAAGGGCCGCAGGACGACGTCCGCGAGCCCCTTGGTGCGGCGCAGTTCGGGGTACGAGGTGTTGAGCAACTGGCCGATGCGGTCGAGCCGGAATCCGTCGATCTCCTCGGTGGCCATCCGGCCGCCCACCTCAGGGGCGGCCTCCAGAACACTGACCGTGATGCCTGCGCTGATGAGTTGATGAGCCGCCGAGAGACCGGCGATCCCGGCCCCGACGATGACGACGTCCGCATGGTGAGCGGTGCTGCTGAGCACGTGCCCCTCCCCGGGGTCGGCGCGGCTGGTGGGAGGCTCATGCCCCCAACAGGTCCCCGGAATGCCCGAGTTCGGACGAGAGTAGGCAGCGGTGGCCGAACCGCAAGTCGCGCATGCGGTGGAGCACCGGGGCGCGGGGGCGCACACATCTTTCCCGGGGTTGCGCCCCCGGACCCCGCGGCCCGGGTACCGGGCTACCGCAGAGCCGCGCGGATCGCCTCGTCGATGCCCGGGAACGCGAACGAGAAGTCCGACTCCAGCAGCCGGTTCGGCAGCACCCGCTGGCTGCTGAGGACGTCCCCGGCCAAGTCGCCGAGGACGACGCGCAGCACCGGCGCGGGGACCGCGAAGAACGCGGGACGCCGCAGCGCCCGGCCCATCGCCTCGGTGACCTCGCGGTTGGTGACCGGGTGAGGGGCCGTGAGATTCACCGGACCGGACAGCGACTCCGTGTCCAGGATGTGCCGCAGCGCCGCCACTTCGTCGTGCAGCGAGATGTAGCTCCAGTACTGCCGGCCGTTGCCGAGCTGCCCGCCGATGCCCGCCTTGAAGATCGGGAACATCCGGCCCCACGCCCCGCCCTTGCGTGCCACCACAAGCCCCGTGCGGGCGAAGGCGGTCCGGATGCCCGCCTCCTCGGCCGGGGCCGCCGCCTCCTCCCACTCCACGACCATCTTTGGCAGAAAGCCGTCGCCGGGCGGCGCGCTCTCGTCCACCGCACGGTCCCCGGTGTCGCCGTAGAAGCCGACCGCACTCCCGCTGATCAGCACCCGGGGCGGTACGTCCAGGGAGGCGACCGCCTCCGCGATCGCGGCCGTGCCCAGCACCCGGCTGTCCCGGATCTCCTTGCGGTACGCGTCGTTCCAGCGGCGGGCGCCGACGCCCGCCCCGGCGAGATGCACGACGCCCTCACAGCCGACCAGGCCGCCCACGTCGACGTACTGCCGGTGCGGGTCCCACTCCACCTCGTCCCCGGTCCGCGCGGGGCGGCGCACCAGGCGCACCACCTCGTGCCCGTCCGAGCGCAGCGAGCGCACAAGTGCCGTACCGATGAGTCCGGTGGAGCCGGTGACCGCGATCCTCATGGGCACATCCTGCCCCCGTACGGCCGCATGGCACAGTGACCTTCATGTCCGAGTCGCACATACGCCCCGCACTGCGCACCGACGAGGAAGCCCTCGGCGAGCTCGACCGGGACACCTGGTCGTCGCTGCACGCGGTACAGCCGAGGCCGACGCCGCCGTACGACAGGTTCTTCGACTTACGCCACCGCCTGCCCGAGGACTTCCTCGTCGCCGAGGACGCCGACGGCACGGTCATCGGCTACATCCGGCTGATCCCGCCCACCCCGCTCGCCTGCAACCAGCATGTGCGGCAGATCCAGGGCCTCGCCGTGGCCGACCGGGCGCGCGGGCGGGGTACCGGGCGGGCGCTGTTGCGAGCGGCGTTCGCCGAGGCGCGGCGGCAGGGCGCGGTGCGCATCACGCTGCGGGTGCTCGGCCACAACAGACCGGCCCGTGCGCTGTACGAGTCGGAGGGCTTCGCGGTCGAGGGCGTGCTGCCGGGGGAGTTCTACCTGGACGGGCAGTACGTCGACGACGTGATGATGGGCCGTAGCCTCACCGGGTGAGCAACGTCGTGACCAACAGCTCCCCGCCGGACGCCAACGGCGTTGAACCGGGCGGGAGTTCTCACAGGTTGCCGAAGCGTTCCCAGAGCCGGGGGAAACGTTGCGCCAGCGCCTCGTCGTCGTCGAAGTCGAACGGCGTCCCGGCCGGCTCGGCCGCCTGGGGCGCGATCCCGAGAGCCGGCGCGACGACCCCGGTGAGCTGCTCGTAGGCCTCGTCCGCCGCGTACCCGAGCTCCTCGCCGTCCCCGTCGATGTCCTCGTCGAACTCGTCGAGCAGCTCGGCCAGCGCGTCCGGGTCGTGCAGCGCGCCCTCGAAGACCTCCCGGCCCTGCCCGATCAGCCAGCAGCGGAAGTAGTCGAAGGCGTCGTCGCTCGCGCCGCCGAGCAGCACGGCGGCCGCGCCCCACAGATCCCAGGTGTACGCGCGGTTGTAACGGGCTTCGAAATGCCGCGCGAAGTCCAGCACGGAGTCGGGGTCGAGCTGCAGCAGCCGCTCGACCAGCAGTTCGGCATGGTCCTCGGGGTCGCCCTCGGCGGCCTCGCGGGTGGTGTCGATGATCTCCCAGAACTCCGTCTCGTCCATCACGGGACAAGCATCGTGGTTGGCGGGGGGCGGCGCACGCGGAGCCGCCGAAAAGCTGACTCTTTCGAATGGCGGACAGGAGATGTCCGGTATCCGTGCGACCGTCGGCGTATGACGACGGACACACCGACGGACACACCACTGACAGGGAAAGTCGCACTGGTCGCGGGAGCCACCAGGGGCGCGGGCCGCGCCATCGCCGTACAGCTGGGCGCGGCCGGAGCGCGGGTGTATGTGACGGGACGGACCACACGCGAGCACGTCAGCGAGGTCGGCCGGGCGACGGAGACCATCGAAGAGACCGCGGAGCTGGTCACGGCGGCGGGCGGCGAAGGCATCGCCGTACCGGCCGACCATCTGGAGCCCGAGCAGGTACGGGCGGTCGTCGAGCGGATCGACCGCGATCACGGCCGGCTCGACATCCTGGTCAACGACATCTGGGGCGGCAACCACCTGCTCGACTTCGACACGAGGATGTGGGACGTCGAGCTGAGCCGCGGGCTGCGGATGATCGACCTCGGAGTGAAGAGCCACATCATCACCAGCAGCATCGTGCTGCCCCTGCTCGTACGGCAGCCCGGCGGACTGGTCGTCGAGGTCACCGACGGCACGGCCGAGACCAACAAAGGCTTCCGCGAGAACTTCTACTACGACCTCGCGAAGAACGGCCCGATCCGGATGGCTTTCATCCTCGGCGAAGAGCTGAAGAGCGTCGGCGGCACGGCGGTGTCCGTCACCCCGGGTTTTCTGCGCTCCGAGGAGATGCTCGACATCTTCGGCGTCACCGAGGAGACCTGGCGTGAGGCGATCGACAAGCAGGCGCACTGGGCGCTGTCCGAGTCGCCGGTCTATGTCGGCCGGGGCGTCGCGGCGCTCGCCGCGGACCCGGAGCGGGCCCGCTGGAACGGGCAGTCGCTCTCCAGCGGGCAGCTGGCGAAGGTGTACGGCGTCACGGACGCGGACGGCAGCAGGCCGGACGTCTGGACGTACATCCTGGAGGAGGCGGCGGGCGCGGACCCGTCCATGGCCGACTACCGGTAGGGCCGTATCCAGCGGTAGGGCCATTACCGATACAGCCGCGCCGCCCGCTCCGCGGCCTCGGCGAAACGGGCGCGCAGATCCGGCGGCGCCAGCAGCTCCACATGGGGGCCCAGGCCGAAGAGCTGGC
Source organism: Streptomyces sp. NPDC000880 (assembly GCF_053599675.1). Lineage (NCBI taxonomy): Bacteria > Bacillati > Actinomycetota > Actinomycetes > Kitasatosporales > Streptomycetaceae > Streptomyces > Streptomyces sp. NPDC000880. Next base: position 9,633 of record NZ_JBSFMS010000050.1, read on the forward strand.
TGAACGCGACCTCGTGGGATTCGACGGGCAGGGTGAGAGTCACCCGGCCCTGCCCGTCCGGGGGTTCGGCCGCCGCCAGCGCCTCGCGGGCCGCCGCCCGGTCCGTGACGTACGGCAGTCGGCGCGCGCCCTCTTCGTTGACCCGGACCACCACTTCGGCGCGGAGTATGGAGCGCGCGAACTGGGCCGCGCGCTCCTCCCAGAAGCCGGGCAGGTCGAACTCCTCGTCCCGTAGGAAGAGTTCCCCGTCCAGGTCCACCGCCGTGAACCGGTCGATCCGGTACACCCGGAACGTCGCATCCGCGCGGGCGCACAAATACCAGACGCCCGCCTTGAGTACGAGTCCGTACGGCTCCAACTCCCGCTCGACCTCGGTGTCCTGGCGCCGGTAGTGGGCCCTGATACGGCGGTCGTCCCACACTGCCTCCGCGACGGCCGGGAGCAGCTCGGGCGTCCGCGGCTCCTGGTACCAGCCGGGTGCGTCGAGATGGAAGCGCTGGGCCGCGCTGTGGGAGGCGTCCCTGAGCGAGGGCAGCAGCGCCGCGGACACCTTCAGGCGTGCCGCGGACGCCGCGTCCTCGAGGCCCATCTCCCGCAGGGCGCCCGGGAGCCCGGACAGGAAGAGGGCCTCGGCCTCACTGCGCCCGAGCCCGGTCAGCCGGGTCCGGTAGCCGCCGACGAGCCGGTAGCCGCCGGCCCGTCCCCGGTCGGCGTAGATCGGGACGCCCGCCTCGGACAGTGCGAGGGCGTCCCGGGTTATGGTCCGCTCCGACACGTCGAGCTCGCGTGCCAGCTCGGCCCCGGTCATGGAGGGCCTTGCCTGGAGGAGCAGCACCATCTTGATCAGCCGGGCAGCGCGCATGTCCCCATGATGGCGGAGGCCAGGGTGACGACGGAGGTCAGGCGAGCGGCTCCTGGAGTTCGGTCACCCACTTCTCCTTGTCCGGCGGGCACTCGAGGTAGATCTCCCGCGCATAGCCCGCCGAGCTGTGGCCGCCCGCGTCGATCCAGTGGGCCAGGTTCTGGGCCGTGGGCACGATCGTGTCCATCGGCCCGTGGTGCACGATCGTCGCCGCCCGCTCGACGTCCGGCAGATCGGCGATCTCGAAGTCCGGGCCGGGCGCCTGGCCGGCAGCGACCGTGCACCCCGCGTGCACCAGGATCGCGCCGTCGCCCTCCGGCGCGTCCTCGTAGTACGCGATTCCGGGCCCCGTCGGGGTCACCCCGGTGGCCTTCAGCCGCCGGAACAGCTCCTCGTACAACGGGCTGATGACCGGGCCGATGTGCTCGGGCGCGTAACTGGCGGCCACGGCAGTCAGTTCGGCGACCCGCGGTACCCGCTGTACAGGTCGGTGTGGGCGGGACGCAGCAGCCCGATCGCGTCGTAGTGACGCAGCATGCGGGCCGACACACGGCCGTGCCTGGCGAAGTCTCCGATGGTGAACATGACGTCTCCCAGTGCACGGCTTCACACGGTGTCAGGGGCAAGCATCGCCGAGGACAATGACGAAACCCCCGGCGGCCGTCGGGCCGCCGGGGGTTACTTCAGGACCTTCTACAGGCCGTAGCGCTCGCGCGCCTCCTTCACGGCCGAGGCCGGGACCTCGCCGCGCCGGGCCAGCTGGGCCAGCGCCGCGACCGTGATCGACTGGGCGTCGACGCCGAAGTGGCGACGGGCCGCCTCACGCGTGTCGGAGAGACCGAAGCCGTCCGTGCCGAGCGAGGAGTAGTCCTGCTCGACCCACTGGCTGATCTGGTCCGGGACCTGGCGCATCCAGTCGGACACCGCCAGAACCGGGCCCGGCGCGCCTTCCAGCGCCTGGGTGACGTACGGCGTGCGCTGCTCGCCGCGGAGCAGAGCCTCTTCGGCCTCCAGCGCATCGCGTCGCAGCTCGCCCCAGGACGTCGCGGACCATACGTCGGCCGCAACTCCCCAGTCGGCGCTGAGCAGTTCCTGCGCCTCCAGGGCCCAGTGGATCGCCGTGCCGGAGGCGAGGAGCTGGAGCCGCGGCGCGTCCGCGGAGGCGGCCACGCCCTCCTTGAAGCGGTACAGGCCGCGCACGATGCCTTCCTCGACGCCTTCCGGCATCGCGGGCTGCGGCTTCGGCTCGTTGTAGACGGTGAGGTAGTAGAAGACGTTCTCCGCATCCGGGCCGTACATCCGGCGCAGACCGTCCTTGACGATGACGGCGATCTCGTACGCGAAGGCCGGGTCGTAGTTGAGCGATGCCGGGTTCGTGGACGCGATCAGGTGCGAGTGGCCGTCCGCGTGCTGCAGACCCTCGCCCGTCAGCGTCGTACGGCCGGCCGTCGCGCCGACGATGAAGCCCCTGCCGAGCTGGTCGGCCAGCTGCCACATCTGGTCGGCCGTGCGCTGCCAGCCGAACATCGAGTAGAAGATGTAGAACGGGATCATCGGCTCGCCGTGCGTCGCGTACGACGTCGACGCGGCGATGAAGTCCGCCATGGCCCCGGCTTCGGTGATCCCCTCGTTGAGGATCTGGCCGTCCTTGGCCTCCTTGTAGTACATCAACTGGTCGCGGTCGACCGGCTCGTACGTCTGGCCCAGCGGGGAGTAGATGCCGGCCGACGGGAAGAGCGACTCCATACCGAAGGTGCGGGCCTCGTCCGGGACGATCGGGACCCAGCGTTTGCCGGTCTCCTTGTCCCGCATCAGGTCCTTCATCAGGCGTACGAAGGCCATGGTGGTGGCCATCTCCTGCTTGCCGGAGCCCTTTTCGAGCGCCTTGAAGCCGCGCTCGTCCGGCTCGGGCAGCGCCACCGCGTGCACCCGGCGGGCGGGGGCGGGGCCGCCGAGGGCGGCGCGGCGCTCGGTGAGGTAGCGGATCTCGGGGGAGTCGGGGCCGGGGTGGCCGTAGGGCACCAGGCCGTCGGCGAAGGCGCTGTCCGCGATCGGGAGTCCGAGCAGGTCGCGCATGCCCTTGAACTCGTCGATCGTCAGCTTCTTCATCTGGTGGTTGGCGTTCTTCGACTCGAAGCCCTTGCCGAGGGTGTAGCCCTTCACCGTCTGCGCGAGGATCACGGTCGGCGCGCCCTTGTGCTCGACGGCCGCCTTGTACGCGGCGTACACCTTGCGGGCCTCGTGGCCGCCGCGGGAGGTGAAGAAGCACTCGGCGATCTTCGCGTCGCTGATCAGCTTCGACAGCTCGACGAGCGCGGGCTCGGCGCCGAAGAAGTGCTCACGGATGTACGCCACGTCCCGGCTCGCGTACGTCTGGAACTGAGCGTCCGGCACCTCGCGCAGGCGGCGCACCAGCGCGCCCGCGGTGTCGAGGGCGAACAGCTCGTCCCAGGCGGAGCCCCAGAGCGACTTGATGACATTCCAGCCGGCGCCGCGGAACTGAGCCTCCAGCTCCTGCACGATCTTGAAGTTGGCGCGGACCGGGCCGTCGAGGCGCTGCAGATTGCAGTTGATGACGAAGGTCAGGTTGTCGAGCCGCTCACGGGCCGCGAGGGCGAGGGCGGCGGTCGACTCGGGCTCGTCCATCTCGCCGTCGCCGAGGAAGGCCCAGACGTGCGAGTTCGACGTGTCCTTGATCTTCCGGTTCTCCAGGTAGCGGTTGAAGCGTGCCTGGTAGATCGCGGAGAGCGGGCCGAGGCCCATGGAGACGGTGGGGAACTCCCACAGCCAGGGCAGGCGCCGCGGGTGCGGGTAGGACGGCAGGCCGTTGCCGCCGGCCTCCTGCCGGAAGTTGTCGAGGTGCGCCTCGGTGAGGCGTCCGTCGAGGAAGGCGCGGGCGTAGATGCCGGGGGACGCGTGGCCCTGGATGTAGAGCTGGTCGCCGCTGCCGTCGCCCTCCTTGCCGCGGAAGAAGTGGTTGAAGCCGGTCTCGTAGAGCCAGGCGGCGGAGGCGAAGGTGGCGATATGGCCGCCGACGCCGGAGCGGGAGCCGCGGGTGACCATCGCGGCCGCGTTCCAGCGGTTCCACGCGGTGATGCGGGCTTCCATCGCCTCGTCGCCGTCGAAGGCGGGCTCGGCGGCGGTGGGGATGGTGTTGACGTAGTCCGTCTCCAGCAGCCGGGGCACGGGGACCCCTGCGGACTCGGCGTGCTGAAGCGTGCGGCGCATAAGGTACGCGGCGCGGTGCGGGCCGGCGTGCTGGGTGACGGCGTCGAGGGACGCCGCCCACTCGGCGGTTTCCTCGGCGTCGCGGTCCGGGAGCTGGTCGAGCTCGCTCGGAAGCTTGCCTACGGGGTCGGACATGATCGCCGCCTTCCGGACAGGAGGGGGGGAGAAAAGGGGGCCTTGTCTGGCAGGACAGGGCGAGGGGTCGGTGGACCCCAGGTCGACTGTAAGTCTCTGATCGATGATCGATCAAAGATTGAAGCAAAATTGGCATGCAGTGCCGCGAAATGGGGCACTCAGTGCCGCGAGAATGGGTGGATTCCGGGCACGGCGGTGTGCCGGTCACCGGGCAAGGTCCGGTGACCCGGTGTGCGGGCTCCGAACCCGCCGACGCCAATTCACGCCTGTTGGGGCCGCGGACGAAGTCTGGGGGAGAGAGGACCAGAACGCGGCCACCGGCGTCACGCCCGCGGCGCGCAGCCCAACACGTGCGCCTTCACCAGCGCGCCGATCTCCTGGTCGCGGCGGCGGAACGCCTCGACGAGTTCCTCGTGCTCCTCCGCGTACGACTTCTGCACCGTCCCCAGCCACCGGATCGACAGCGCCGTGAACACCTCGATCCCCAGCCCCTCCCACGTGTGCAGCAGCACGCCGTTCCCCGCTGCCCGCACCAGTTCGCGGTGGAATCCGACCGTGTGCCGCACCTGCGCGGCCGAGTCGCCCGCCCTGTCCGCCGCGTACAGCGCGGCCACATGAGGCTCCAGCGCGGAACAGTCCTCCGCCAGCCGCCCGGCCGCCAGTTCGGCCGCGATCTGCTCGAGGCCGGCCCGCACGGGGTAACTCTCCTCCAGGTCGGCGGCCGTGAGATTCCGTACGCGTACACCCTTGTTGGGCGCCGACTCGATCAGCCGCAGACTCTCCAGCTCCCGCAGCGCCTCGCGCACGGGCGTCTGGGACACCTGCAGTTCTGTCGCGATCCGCCGCTCGACGATCCGCTCGCCGGGCTTCCAGCGGCCGCTGACGATCCCCTCCACGATGTGCTCGCGGATCTGTTCGCGCAGCGAGTGGATGACGGGCGGGGTCATGAGGGCTCCTGGGGAGGACAGCGCGGACCCTGTCATTATTGCCGCCGCTCGGCGGCGGCAGTACTGCGCAGTAGCTCCACGCACTGATCGACCCAGTCCTGCATACCCGTGCAGCTGCCCTGAACCCCTCACTGCCCGGGCGGCTTCGGGAAGCCTTCCGGCCACAACTGCGCCACGCCCACCGTGGCTCCGCCGTCCACCGCCGCCCCCGTCCGGTACGGGAAACCGCGCTGGTGTGCGGGGAGCGGCCGCGGCGGTCCCGGTCGGGCCGTCACGGCGCGGGATCAACTGCGGCTGGCCGCCGACCTGTTCACTGACGGGCGGGCGCGTCAGAACGAGTTCCTACGGCGGGGCGCGCACATGAATGTGCCCCCGTCCGGCGGACCGGACGGGGGCACACCCACAGTGCTGGAGCCTTACAGGCCGAGCTCGACCTCGAACTCGCCGGCCTCCAGGATCGCCTTGACCGTCGTCAGGTAGCGGGCGGCGTCGGCACCGTCCACCAGACGGTGGTCGTAGGAGAGCGCGACGTACGTCATGTCGCGGATGGCGATGGTCTCACCGAGATCCGGGTGGTTGATGACCACCGGGCGCTTGACGGTGGCGCCGATGCCCAGGATGGCGGCCTGGTTCGGCGGCACGATGATCGTGTCGAACAGCGCACCACGCGAACCGGTGTTGCTGATGGTGAAGGTCGCGCCCGCCAGGTCGTCCGGGGTGATCTTGCTGGAGCGCACGGCGCCCGCGAGCTCCGCGGTCTTCTTGGCGATGCCGGCGAGGTTCAGGTCGCCCGCACCCTTGATGACCGGCGTCATCAGACCCTTCTCGGAGTCCACGGCGATGCCGACGTTCTCCGAGTCGAAGTACGTGATGGTGCCCTCGTCCTCGTTGATCCGGGCGTTGATGACCGGGTGGGCCTTCAGCGCCTGGGCCGCGGCCTTGACGAAGAAGGGCATCGGGGACAGCTTGACGCCCTCACGGGCGGCGAAGGCGTCCTTGGCCTTGGCGCGCAGCTTCATCAGCTTGGTGATGTCGACCTCGACGACCGAGGTCAGCTGAGCCTGGCCGTGCAGGGCCCTCATCATGTTGTCGCCGATGACCTTGCGCATCCGGGTCATCTTGACGGTCTGACCGCGAAGCGGGGACGGCTCGATGGAAACACCGCCCGGGGCCTTCGAAGCGGCGGCCGGGGCGGCGGCGGCCGGGGCGGCGGCGACCGGTGCCGGAGCGGCGGCGGCCTTGGCGGCCTCTGCGGCGGCGATGACGTCCTGCTTGCGGATACGGCCACCGACGCCGGTGCCCTTGACCGTGGACAGGTCCACGCCGTTCTCGGCGGCGAGCTTACGGACCAGGGGGGTCACGTACGCGTCACTGGCGTCACTTGCCGCGGGGGCGGCTGGAGCAGCCGGAGCCGGGGTGACGGGCGCCGGAGCTGCCGGAGCCGGAGCAGCGACCTGAGCCGGAGCCGCCGGCGCGGCCGGGGCCGGAGCGGGAGCCGCAGGGGCAGCCGGAGCCGGAGCAGCGGCGGCGGGGGCCGGAGCGGCAGGCGCGGGAGCCGGAGCCGGAGCCGGAGCGGCACCAGGGGCACCGATCACGGCCAGCTTGGCGCCGACCTCGGCGGTCTCGTCCTCGCCGACCACGATCTCCAGCAGCACACCGGAAGCCGGGGCCGGGATCTCGGTGTCGACCTTGTCCGTGGAGACCTCGAGCAGCGGCTCGTCGGCCTCGACACTCTCGCCGACCTGCTTGAGCCAGCGGGTGACGGTGCCCTCGGTGACGCTCTCGCCGAGGGCGGGGAGGGTTACGTCCGTGCCGGTGGCGCCGCCCGCGGGGGCAGCCGCCGGAGCGGGCTCCGCGGCCGGGGCTGCGGGCGCCTCCGCGGCCGGGGCCGGAGCCGCGGGGGCCGGGGCCTGGGCGGCGGCGGGTGCCGGTGCCGCAGCCGCGCCACCGGTGCCGTCGTCGATGATCGCCAGCTCGGCGCCGACCTCGACGGTCTCGTCCTCGGCGACCTTGATGGACGCGAGGATGCCCGCAGCCGGGGCCGGGATCTCGGTGTCGACCTTGTCGGTCGACACCTCGAGCAGCGGCTCGTCAGCCTCGACTCGCTCGCCCTCGGCCTTCAGCCAGCGGGTGACAGTGCCCTCGGTGACGCTCTCGCCGAGCGCCGGAAGGGTTACGGAAACCGACATGGTTTCAGTTGCTCCTAACGAATGTGCGGAAGTGGTCGTCGCGCCCGAGGGGCTCAGTCGTGGGAGTGCAGGGGCTTGCCCGCGAGTGCCAGGTGGGCCTCGCCGAGCGCCTCATTCTGCGTCGGGTGCGCGTGGATGAGCTGCGCGACCTCGGCCGGCAGAGCCTCCCAGTTGTAGATCAGCTGAGCCTCGCCGACCTGCTCGCCCATACGGTCACCGACCATGTGGACGCCGACTACGGCACCGTCCTTGACCTGGACGAGCTTGATCTCGCCCGCGGTCTTCAGGATCCTGCTCTTGCCATTGCCCGCGAGGTTGTACTTCAGGGCCACGACCTTGTCCGCGCCGTAGATCTCCTTGGCCTTGGCCTCGGTGATGCCCACGGAGGCGACCTCGGGGTGGCAGTACGTCACCCGGGGCACGCCGTCGTAGTCGATCGGAACGGTCTTCAGACCGGCCAGCCGCTCCGCCACCAGCATGCCCTCGGCGAAGCCGACGTGCGCGAGCTGGAGCGTGGGGACGAGGTCACCGACCGCCGAGATGGTGGGCACGTTCGTCCGCATGTACTCGTCGACCAGGACATAGCCGCGGTCCATCGCGACGCCCTGCTCCTCGTAGCCGAGACCGGCGGAGACGGGGCCGCGGCCGACGGCGACCAGCAGCACCTCGGCCTCGAAGGCCTTGCCGTCCGCGAGGGTGACCCGCACACCTTCGGCGGTGTACTCGGCCTTCTCGAAGAAGGTGCCCACGTTGAACTTGATGCCGCGCTTGCGGAACGCGCGCTCAAGAAGCTTCGAGCTGTTCTCGTCCTCGACCGGAACCAGGTGCTTCAGGCCCTCGATGACGGTGACGTCGGAGCCGAAGGACTTCCACGCCGAGGCGAACTCGACGCCGATGACGCCGCCGCCCAGCACGATCGCGGACTGCGGGACGCGGTCCAGCTTCAGCGCGTGGTCCGAGGAGATGATGCGGTTTCCGTCGATCTCCAGGCCCGGCAGCGACTTCGGTACGGAGCCGGTGGCGAGGAGGACATGACGGCCCTGAACGCGCTGGCCGTTGACGTCGACGGAGGTGGGGGAGGACAGCCGGCCCTCACCCTCGATGTAGGTGACCTTGCGGGAGGCGATCAGACCCTGGAGACCCTTGTACAGGCCCGAGATCACCTCGTCCTTGTACTTGTGGACGGCCTCGATGTCGATGCCCTCGAAGGTGGCCTTGACACCGAACTGGTCGGCCTCACGAGCCTGGTCGGCGATCTCGCCGGCGTGCAGCAGAGCCTTCGTGGGGATACATCCGTTGTGCAGGCAGGTGCCGCCGACCTTGCCCTTCTCGATCAGGGCGACGTCCAGGCCCAGCTGAGCTCCACGCAGCGCCGCAGCGTAACCGCCGCTACCACCGCCGAGGATCACTAGGTCGAAAACGGTGCTGGCGTCGTTCGCCACGTCACGTCCTCCATGCATGTGCGCCGGTCGCCGGTCCTCGACCGGGCGGCGGCTGGTGTTCGGCCGCTGTTTCGTCGGCCCTGTGGTGGGGGCCCTGTCCTGCCGAGAACCCATCTTCGCACTTGTTGACGGGAGGCGGGACGCGGGGCCGGGGTCTGGGACGGCTGATCGACCGTCCCGAGGGGTTACTGGCCCGTACGAACGTACGGATTCCGTTGAAGGGGAACCTAACAACACGTACGGCCCCGGACGTATGCCCGGGGCCGTACGAGAGAAAAGCCTCAGCCCCCAGCCTCAGCCCAGGTCGCCGGCGGCGGTGCGCTCGGCGAGCTTGACCAGGGTGCGGACCGCGGAGCCGGTGCCGCCCTTGGGGGTGTAACCGAACGGCGCGCCCTCGTGGAAGGCCGGACCCGCGATGTCCAGGTGCGCCCAGGTGATGCCCTCGCCCACGAACTCCTTCAGGAACAGACCGGCCACCAGGCCGCCACCCATCCGCTCACCCATGTTGGCGATGTCGGCGGTCGGGGAGTCCATGCCCTTGCGCAACTCGGCGGGGAGCGGCATCGGCCAGGACTGCTCGCCGACCTCCTCGGCGATCTCGTGGATGGAGGTACGGAAGGCGTCGTCGTTGGACATGATGCCGAAGGTGCGGTTGCCGAGAGCGAGCACCATCGCGCCGGTCAGCGTCGCGACGTCCACGATGGCGTCCGGCTTCTCCTCGGAGGCCTTCCACAGCGCGTCGGCCAGTACCAGACGGCCCTCGGCGTCGGTGTTGAGCACCTCGACCGTCTTGCCGCTGTACATGCGCAGGACGTCGCCGGGGCGGGTGGCGCTGCCGGACGGCATGTTCTCGGCGAGCGCCAGCCAGCCGGTGACGTTCACCCGCAGGCCGAGGCGGGCCGCCGTGACGACGGCGGCGAACACCGCGGCGGCGCCGCTCATGTCGCACTTCATCGTCTCGTTGTGACCGGCCGGCTTGAGCGAGATGCCGCCCGAGTCGTAGGTGATGCCCTTGCCGACCAGGGCCAGCGTCTTCTCCGCCTTGGGGTGGGTGTAGGCGAGCTTCACCAGGCGCGGGCCGTTGGCCGAGCCCTGGCCGACGCCGAGGATGCCGCCGAAACCGCCCTTGACGAGGCCCTTCTCGTCGAGCACCTGCACCTTGATGCCGTGCTCCTTGCCGGCGGCGGTGGCGATGGCGGCGAAGGACTCGGGGAAGAGGTCGTTCGGCGGGGTGTTGATCAGGTCGCGGGCGCGGTTGATCTCCTCGGTCAGCGCGACCGCGCGCTCGGCCGCGGCCTTGTGCGCCTTGTCGCGCGGCTTGGCGCCGAGCAGGGCGACCTCGCCGAGCGGCTGCTTCGCGCCTCCCGCAGAGCCTGAGGCCTGGGTGCCCCCACCGTTCTTGGAGTCCTTCGCGTCCTTGTCGCTGCCCTGGTAGGCAGTGAAGGCGTACGCACCGAGGAGCGCTCCCTCGGCGATGGCCTCCGCGTCCTCGGCCGCCTCGACCGGCAGAGCGAACGCGGCCTTCTTCGAGCCGTTCAGCGCACGGGCCGCGACGCCCGCGGCACGCCTCAGCGTCTCGGCGTCGTACGCCTCGTCCTTCTCCGGCACCGCGCCGAGGCCGACCGCGAGGACGACCGGGGCCTTGAGCCCGGAGGGGGCGGGGAGCTTGGTCACCTCGCCCTCGGCACCGGTGGCGCCGAGGGTGTCCAGAACCGAGGCGAGCTTTCCGTCGAACGCCTTGTCCACGGCCTCGGCGCCGGGCGCGACGACCGGGCCCTTGGCGCCCTTCGCGACGCCGACCACGAGGGCGTCGGCGCGCAGCGTCGCCGCGCCGGCAGTGCTGAGAGTGAGAGCAGTCACGGTGGTGAAATCTCGCTTCCGTTGAGTTCCGGGGCCGTAGAAGGGGGTGGATCAACACCCCACGCCGGACAAGAGCCTACGCGCGGTCACATGTATCGCTCACGGCGGCGGCAGTTCACTCGTCCGTGGCGCCGGCCCGCGGCTCGTCGGCCTCGCCGCGGCGGCAGCGGCGGCGTGTTGCTGGGCAGGGCTGCCGGGCGGGATCGTCTGTGCTCTGCTGTGCCGTGCGACCGCACACCGCATATACCGCACACCGCATATGAGGAAGCGCTCCATGAAGACGTTGCTGGTGCCCTACTACGAGCATCCCGCCGAACGCCCCGAGGCGTGGAACGCCGTCATCTCCGCGGCGCCCCTGCTCTACGGCGTCGTGCTCAACCCCGCCGGCGGCCCCGGCACCGCCTCCGACCCGGCGTTCGCGGCCGTCGGCGACCGGTTACGCACGGCCGGGGTCCGCGTCCTCGGTTACACCGACACCGACTACGCCCGCCGCCCGCACGACGCGGTCCTACGGGACCTGTTACGCCACCGCGACTGGTACGGCGCGGACGGGGCCTTCCTCGACCAGGCGTCCGCCGGGCCCGACGCGCTGCCCCACTACCGGCGCCTCGCCGTGGCCGCCCGCGCGGCAGGCGCGGACACCCTCGTCCTCAACCACGGCGTCCACCCCGACCCGGCCTTCGCCGAACTCGCTACGCGTGCTCGATGCTGAAGAAGTACGAGCTGGGGGTCTGGCGCAGCCGGTGCTAGATGCCGAGCACCAGCGCGACGAGGCAGACCGTCGCCGCCGTCTCCGCCAGCGCGCCGAACACATCGCCCGTCACGCCGCCGAAGCGGCGTACGCAGTGGCGCAGCGGCAGCTGGGCCGCGCCGAGGCCCGCCAGGACCGCCAGCGCGTGGTGCACCGCCCCGTATCCGCCGAACTGTGCGCCCGCCGTCGCGCAGACCGCGGTGACCAGGGCCGCGACGGCGAGCCCGGTGCGTACGGGAACGACCTGTGCGACCGCCGCGCCGAGGCCTTCGGGGCGGGCCGCCGGGATGCCCTTACGTGAGGCGAGGGTGAGGGCGAGGCGCGCGGTTACGCCCGAGACCGCGGCGCCCACCGCGCCGTACGTCCAGCCCTCGCCGTACAGCTCGGCCACCGCCGCCACCTGGGCGAGGAGCACGAACAGCAGTGTGATGACCCCGAAAGGCCCGATGTCCGACTGCTTCATGATGCGCAGCGCGTCCTCGGCGGGTTTTCCGCTGCCCAGGCCGTCGGCCGTGTCGGCGAGGCCGTCCAGATGGAGGCCCCGGGTGAGCGCGGCCGGCACGGCGACCGTGGCCGCCGCGGCGAGCAGCGGGCCGGAGCCCAGCAGCGTCAGCAGCCCGCCGGCGCCCGCGGCGAACAGGCCGACGACCAGCCCGGCCAGTGGCGCGCACAGCATTCCGGCGCGCGCCGCGGCACGGTCCCAGCGCGTGACGCGGACCGGGAGCGCGGTCAGGGTGCCGAAAGCGAAACGTATGCCGTCCAGAGGAATCATCGCGCGAAGGGTAGCTCGGCCGGAGTGACGGTAAATTGCGCATATCGTGCGAATCGGGAGCGGGTGGCATGGGATGGGTCACTGGTTTTACCGCAACATCGTCGAGCCGGGGAAACTCCCGATGCTGCTCGCGCTGGCCTCCTTCATCCTCACCTTCCTGGCGACCCGTACGGTCACCCGGCTGATCAGGGCGGGCAGAGGGCCGTTCAAGAACGTCACGCCCGGCGGCATGCACATCCACCATGTGGTCCCCGGCGTCATCCTGACCGTGATCGGCGGCTTCGGGGCGGTCGGCAGCGCCCGGCACGGCCCCTCCGCGGCGGCCTGCGCGGTCATCTTCGGGATCGGCGCGGGCCTCGTACTCGACGAGTTCGCGCTCATCCTCCATCTCAACGACGTCTACTGGACCGAGCAGGGCCGTCAGAGCGTGGAGGTCGTGGTGCTCGCCGCGGCCCTGGCGATGCTGGTCCTCAGCGGCTTCGCACCGCTCGGCGTCAACCAAATGACCCCCGACGAACGCCAGAACCGCGCCTCGCTGATCGCGACACTGGCGATCAACTTCCTTCTTGTGCTCGTCGTGCTCTTCAAAGGCAAGCCACGGATGGCCCTCATCAGCATTCTGCTGCCGTTCGTGGCGATCTTCGGGGCGGTACGGCTGGCCCGGCCGGGCTCTCCCTGGGCCCGCCGCTTCTACCGCAAGAGGCCCAAGGCCCGCGCCAGGGCCCGGCTGCGCTCCTTCCGCCACGACCGCCGCTGGGACCGGCCAAGGCGCAAGTTCCAGGACCTGATCGGCGGCGCCCCCGACCGGCTGCCGGCGCGCAAACGCTGACGCATGAGCTGCCGCAGCGCCGCGAGCGCGCACACCACGAGCACCGCCGCGATCGCCGCCAGATGCTCCTTGCCCGCGAGGTTGTTCTTGACCAGGACCTCGACGACCATCGACACGATCACCAGCCCCGCCGTGAGCCATGCCCTGAAATGCCGGCAGACGAAGACCGCGAGGCCGACGACCGCCGCCGACGGGCCGGTGTCGACGACCTGAGCGTCGGAGGCGGGCAGCCCGAAGAAGCCGTCGGGGCCGAGCGCGATGCCGATCCGTGCGTACGTCGTCCCGGCCACCGTCGACACGTATGCGATCACCAGCGTCCGCCACCGGCCCAGACAGATCTCCGCGATCCCGAACACCAGCAGCACCTGCGCCAGCGCACCCCACACCGGCAGATCCAGCCCCGGTACGAACAGCGACAGCGGGGTGCGCAGGAGGGCCACCCAGAGCGGGTCCTCGGCCTCGATGAAGCCGATGTCGTGGACCGGGCCGAAGCCCCATGACCGGGTCTGCACCAGCTGGAAGAGCGCCGTGAGACAGACCGCCCCGAGCGTCATCAAAACGGCCCGCCACTTCTTGGTGACGAGCGCCTCCCGCAGGGTCGCGTACAGCGGCCCCCACTCGCGGCGCGCGAAGGCGCTCACCGTGTTCAACGCCTGGTCTCCAGATGTCTGCGGTGCATCCACTTGGGCAGCCCGGGCGCCTCCAGGAAGCCCTCGGCGCGGCCCGCAGCGAGGCCGATGCGCAGCAGGTCGGCGCTCTTCTCGAAGAGCATGAAACGTGGCTCCCAGATGGGCCGGTACTTGGCGTTCGCGCGGTAGAGGGACTCGATCTGCCACCAGCGGGAGAAGAAGCTGAGGAGCGAGCGCCACAGCCTCAGCACCGGGCCTGCGCCGAGTTTCGAGCCACGTTCGAAGACCGACCTGAACATCGCGAAGTTCAATGAAACCTGCGTGATCCCGATCTCCTGGGCGCGCTGCAGGAGTTCGATGACCATGAACTCCATCAGGCCGTTCTCGGAGTCCCGGTCACGCCGCATCAGATCGAGCGAGAGTCCCTCGGGCCCCCACGGCACAAAGCTCAGCACCGCCCGCAACTCGCCCTCGCCGTCCGTGCATTCGAGCATCACGCAGCGGCCGTCAGCCGGATCTCCGAGCCGCCCCAGGGCCATCGAGAAGCCGCGCTCGGTGGCTCCGTCGCGCCAGTCGTCGGCGCGCCCGAGCAGTACGTCCATCTCCGCGGGCGGGATCTCCTCGTGGCGGCGGATCCGCACCTCGTACCCGGCGCGCTTGACCCGGTTGTAGGCCTGGCGCACGGTCCGCATCGCGCGGCCCTCAAGCGTGAACTCGTCGGTCTCGACGATCGCCTCGTCGCCCAGCTCCAGGGCGTCCAGGCCGTGCCGCGCGTAGATGGTGCCCGCCTCCTCACTCGCCCCCATCACTGCTGGGATCCAGCCGTGTTCACGGGCCTCGGCCAGCCAGGGGGCGATCGCACCGGGCCAGGCCTCCGGGTCGCCGATCGGGTCGCCCGACGCGAGCGAGACTCCGCCCACCACGCGGTAGGCGACGGCGGCCTTCCCGGTCGGGGACCAGACGGCGCTCTTCTCGCGGCGCAGCGCGAAGTAGCCGAGCGAGTCCCGGTCGCCGTGGCGCGCGAGCAGCGCGCGCAGCCTCTCCTCGTCGCCCTCGGTGAGCGGGTCGACCGCCCGGCGGGAGCGGAATGCGGCGTACAGCACGGCGAGGAGCAGCAGGGTGGAGAGGACGTTGATGGAGACGTTGACCCAGCCGGGTGTGCTGATCCCGGCGAAGTGGGAGTCGTCGGCGGCCAGCGACACCAGCCGCATCACGCCGTAGCGCCAGCGCTCGAGGAAGGTGGAATGGCCGGCCGAGGTGTTGGTGACGGTGACGAGTAACCCGGCGAGCAGCGAGGTGACGAGCAGCCCGCCGACCGCGACGGCCGCGGCCAGCTTGGGGTTGGCGCGGTCACCCTTCGCGTAGAACTCCCGCTGCCCGAGCAGCAGGGCCAGCACGAAGGCGGCCGTCAGGACGAGCGAGATCCAGTTCTGCGCGTGCTCACGGACCTCCGGGTCGACGGCCATCGCGAGGGCGAAGAGCAGCAGAAAGAGCCCGGCCAGTACGGAGTTGAGGATCCAGGCGGCCCGCTTGCGGCGGCGCATGGTGATCGCCAGGAAGAGGGTGAGGGCCCCGGACGCGAAGCCCGCCGTGAGCAGATACGGCGTGAAGTAGTCATCGATGTTGTGCCGCCGAAGATCCTGGCCGAGCGATACCCAGACGGCGCTCAGGAGGTTGACGAATGCCACGGCGCGCAGATACCAGACGGCGATTGCCGCGCTGCGCCGTGAGCGGACGCTGCTCCGGCCCGTACCCGTACCCGTACTTGGACTCGTACTTGGGCTCGCCTCTTCGGTGGACAAACGGACTTCTCCCATGAAACGCGATGATATGGGGCATCGCGCGTCACAGTGGGCGAGGATGTGGCCACCCCCGTCGGGGGCGGCCACATCGGCCCGTCAGTCCGTGTCGCTCTCCACCGGCTCCGTGCGCTCCGGCAGTTCGGCCGCGAGCGCGGCCGACGCCTGGACGAGAGGGAGCGCGAGCAGTGCCCCGGTTCCTTCCCCCACAGTGACGCCATGATCGAGCAGCGGGTTGAGCCCCATGCGGTCGAGCGCCTTCGTCTGCGCCGGTTCGCCGCTCACCTGGCCCGCCAGCCACCAGTCCGGCGCGCGGAACGCCGCACGCTGTCCGACCAGTGCGCATGCCGCCGATACGACTCCGTCGAGGACCACCGGCATCCGGCGTACGGCGCTCTGCAGCAGGAAGCCCGTCGTCGCGGCCAGATCCGCGCCGCCCACCGCCGCCAGCAGCTCCAGCTGATCGCCGAGCACCGGCCGGGCGCGCCGCAGCGCGTCACGGATCGCCGCGCACTTGCGCATCCAGGCCAGATCGTCGATGCTCGCGCCGCCGCGGCCGGTCACCATCGAGGCGTCCATGCCGCACAGCGCGGCGATCAGCGTCGAAGCGGGCGTGGTGCCGCCGACGCTCAGATCGCCGAGTACAACCAGGTCGGTGCCGGAGTCGGCCTCCTCGTCGGCGATCGCCATGCCCAGGCGTACGGCCGCTTCGGCCTCCTCGATAGTCAGCGCGTCCTCGATGTCGATACGTCCGCTGCCCCGCCGCACCCGGTGGCGTACCACCTCGTCCGGCAGCAGCCCCGGGTCGCAGTCGAGCCCCGCGTCGACGATCCGCACCGGTACGCCCATCCGGCGGGCCAGCACGGCGACCGGGCTCGCGCCCTCCAGCGTGGCGCGCACCAGCTCGTGCGCGGAGCCGGACTCCCGGCCGGAGACGCCCAGTTCGGCCACTCCGTGATCACCGGCGAACAGCACCACGCGCGGCTGCTCGATGGCCTTGACCGGTACGGAGGCCTGCGCGGCCGAGAGCCACTCGCCCAGCTCGTCGAGCCGGCCGAGGGCGCCGGGCGGGACGGTCAGCCGCTCCCGGCGTTCTTCGGCGGCACGCCGCATGCCGCTGTCGGGGCGCTCGATCAGGTCGGAGAAGTCGTCGAGATTCAGCCTGCTCATTCGCCGAACAGTACCGGCAGCGGTGTCGCGGCACGGCAGCGCCTGTCAGCTGCGCAGCACCAGAGCCTGGCCGGCGACGACCAGCAGGACGTGCTCGCACTCGGCGGCGAAGGCGGCGTTGAGTCGGCCCAGTTCGTCGCGGAAGTGGCGTCCGGAGGCGGTGGCCGGCACGACGCCGCTGCCGACCTCGTTGGTGACCGCGACGACGGTGCGCGTGGTCTGCCGTACCGCGGCGACGAGTTCGGCGACCCGCTCGCGCAGCGCGCGCTCGCCGTCCGCCGCCCAGGTGGCGTCGTCCCAGGCGCCCACCCGGTCCATCACGTCGGTCAGCCAGAGGGAGAGGCAGTCGATCAGCACCGGCGGCCCCTCCTCGGCGAGGACGGGTACCAGGTCGCAGGTCTCGCTCGTACGCCAGGAGCCCGGGCGCCGCTCGCGGTGCAGGGACACCCGGGCCGCCCACTCGGTGTCCCCCTCGCGGTGGCCGCCCGTCGCGACGTACAGCACCTCGGGGAAGGTCTCCAGCCTGCGCTCGGCCTCCAGGGACTTGCCCGAGCGGGCGCCGCCGGTGACAAGGGTGCGGCGGGGGATGTCGGGGACGGCGTGGTACTCGCCGACGATCAGCGTCGTCCCGTCCGGTACGGCCCGCGCGCCCGCGGCGGCGAGCCGCCGGTCCAGCTCGGGGCCGCCGCCGGTGACGTCGTGGTCGATGTGCACGGCGATGATGTCGGTGGTCGAGCCGATCGCGCCGGTGGCGCGCAGCCGGGCGATCGCGTCGGGCCGTCCGACGACATCGGCGACGACCATGTCGTACGCCGCGCGGCCCTCCGCGAGGCCTGCGGGCGAGCCGCCCGGCGGAAGATAGAGCAGCCGCTCGCCCTCCGGGGACGTCACTTCGTACCCCGTGCCCGGCTGATCCATCGGGACGGCACGCACCCGGTGCCCGCTGATCAGCGTCAACTCCCGCCCGTCCGGCACCCGCCCGGCCGACGGCAGCCCGGCGGGCAGATCCACGGCGGGCCCGTTGTGCGGATGTGTGAGCAGTACCTGCCGTACGCCGACGAGCGAATGCCCGGCCCGCGCGGCGGCGAGAGCGGCGCCCGGGGTGAGGTCGAGCAGCAGAGCCCCGTCCACGAGCAACGCGGTGGCGGCCCGCGCGGACGCCCCGCGCGCGGTGGCGCAGGCGGCGCACGGGCAGTCGGGCCGGGGGAGTCCGGCGGGGGCGCCGGTGCCGAGCAGAGTGAGTTCCACACTCACGATCCTCCCGCGTCACCCCGGGGCGTGCGCGCCCGGCTACGCTGCGGGCAGGAAAGAGATCACTGGTGGACCTTGGGAGGCGGACATGGCATGGACGTGGCGGTTCGAGAAGTCCGACGGTACGGAGGTCCAGCCGGCGCTGCAGCCGGAGGAGTTCACGACGCAGGGCGACGCGGAGTCGTGGATCGGTGAGTTCTGGAAGGACTTGCTGGAGGGCGGCGCGGAGCAGGTGGTGCTGTCGGAGGACGGCACGAAGGTGTACGGGCCGATGAGCCTGCGGGCGAACGAGTCGTAGGGAGGCAGGGGCGCGCAGGGCCCGCCCCGCGCCGGCTTCGCCCGGCTCCGGGGTACGGGCCTTGATCGTTCCGGGGTGCGGGGGTCCGCCGGTGCGGGTCTTGGCCGTTCAGGGGCGCGCGGGGCCGTTCGGTGCGGGTTGGGGCCGCTCCGGGGCTCGTGTCCGGGACTGCGCTGGTAGCCCTTTTGTCCCCAAGGCCCGGCCTGCGTTGCGCATCCGATCAGGGGGCCGACGCCAGGAACTTCAGTCGCCGCCGGCTTCCCGTACTGGGGGTCCCCCCCGCCGAAGGCAGGGCGAGGATCCGCCGCCACCAGTTCGCCGTGCGCACGGCCGCCTCTGCGGTGGTCACTTCAGCGAGGACGCGAAACCCCCCGGAACACCTGAGCGGTTGCCCGAATCAGCAGCCGCGTACGCCGCACAGATGCAGCAGGGCCGCGACCCGGCGGTACGGATCTGTGCGCCCCGCCCGGTCCTCCGCGGCCAGCAGCCGCTCCAGCTCGTCGGCGGCGGGCAGTTCGGTCTCGTTCGGCACGTTGTCGGTGAAGACCCGCACCCCGTACCAGGCGTGCAGCGGCGCCGCGATCCCCGCCAGCGTCGCCGTCAGCGCGTCGAGCCGGTCCGCCCGCACCACAAGCCCGAGCCGGTTGGTGTACGTGCCCGAGTCGAAGGCGGTCAGTGCCCGGGGCCAGTCCCCGGCCAGCCCCGGCCGCATGGCCAGCGCGTCCGCGTTCCGTACGAGCAGGGAGAGCAGGCCCCCGGGCGCCAGCATCCTGGCCAGGCCCGCGAGCATCGCGTCCGGTTCCTGGACATACATCAGCACCCCGTGGCAGAGCACCACGTCGAAGCTGCCGGGCAGGAAGTGCACCCCGGTGTCCCGGCCGTCGCCCTCGATCAGCCGGACCCGTTCACGGATCCCGGCCGGCTCGGTGGCGAGCGACTCACGGGCTGCCATCAGCATCTCGGCATCGGACTCCAGACCGGTCACCGTGTGCCCGCCCCGCGCCAATCGCAGCGCCTGGGTGCCCTGGCCCATGCCGACGTCGAGGATCCGCAGCCGCTGCCCGACGGGGTAGCGGGCCGTTATCTGCTCATCGAGCTGACGCGCGACGAGCTCTTGGCGGACGGTGTTGCGCAGCGCGCCGAGCCCACTGAGCCAGCTGGCCGCAGCGCCCGCGAAACCGACCGTGCTCAGGGCCGCTCTCCGCGCTTGACCTGCGGCTTCGGCAGACGAAGCCGGCGCATCTGGAGCGTACGCATCAGGCCGTAGGCGACGGCGCCGCGCTTGGGCTCGTTCGGGAACCGCTCGTTCAGCTGCTTCTTCAGGCGGATCGCAAGACCGATCGAGTCGACGACGATCAGGACGATCACGCCGAGCCAGAGCAGCAGAGCGATGTTCTGCAGGGAGGCCACCCGGACCATGCTCAGGACCAGGATCACCACCGCGAGCGGCAGGAAGAACTCCGCGATGAAGAAGCGCGAGTCGACGAAGTCGCGCACGAACCGGCGGACCGGTCCCTTGTCACGGGCAGGCAGATAACGCTCGTCGCCACTGGCGAGCGCCTCCCGCTGCCTGGCCATATCCGTGCGGCGGGCCTCCCGCTGGCGCTTCATCGCCTCCTTGCGGTCGGCCGGCGCGCTGGAGGCACGGCGGCGCTGGGTCTGGGCCTCACTCCGCCTGGGAGTGGGGCGGCCCTTCGGGGCCTCGGGGTCGCGGGGCTGCTTGGAGAGGTCCAGCGGCACCTTGTCGGTGGGGGACTTCTCTTCCTTGGAACGGCTACCAAACACAAAGCCCAAGGGTACGGGGTGGAACGCGTTGACCCAACGCCCGTGGGGAACGATCCCGCAACACCGAACGTCTGTAGGGGACAGAAGCCCGGCGGAAGCCGGACAGAGCGGACGTTGCCCGAGGTTTCCCTCACGGCCACCTACTCCTTGCGCCGGATCGAAGCCCTGAGCAGTCGTCCTTGGGGAGGAGCGCATCCGCGCTCGAACAGTGCGGTAATGGATGCAGGGCCCGTACTGTGGGTTCTGTTGGAGTGCTGAAGCTTAAGTCCGTCAGAAGGGGGCGCGCGAAGCCCATGAGCGGTGTCATGAAGCGTATGGGGATGATCTTCCGCGCGAAGGCAAACAAGGCCCTTGACCGGGCCGAGGATCCGCGCGAGACCCTCGATTACTCGTACCAGAAGCAGCTGGAACTGCTGCAGAAGGTGCGTCGCGGAGTCGCCGACGTGGCGACCTCCCGCAAGCGGCTCGAGCTGCAGCTGAATCAGTTGCAGGGTCAGTCCACCAAGCTGGAGGACCAGGGCCGCAAGGCGCTGGCGCTCGGCCGTGAGGACCTGGCGCGTGAGGCGCTGTCCCGTCGCGCATCGCTGCAGCAGCAGGTCACCGACCTGGAGACGCAGCACCAGACGCTGCAGGGTGAGGAGGAGAAGCTCACTCTCGCGGCCCAGCGGCTGCAGGCCAAGGTCGACGCCTTCCGTACGAAGAAGGAGACCATCAAGGCCACCTACACCGCGGCCCAGGCGCAGACCCGGATCGGCGAGGCCTTCTCCGGCATTTCCGAGGAGATGGGCGATGTCGGCCTGGCGATCCAGCGGGCCGAGGACAAGACCGCCCAGCTGCAGGCCCGGGCGGGCGCGATCGACGAGCTGCTCGCCTCCGGCGCCCTGGACGACCCGTCCGGGATGGCCAAGGACGACATCGCCGCCGAGCTGGACCGCATCTCCGGTGGTACTGATGTAGAGCTGGAACTGCAGCGGATGAAGGCCGAGCTCGCTGGCGGCTCGACCTCGAAGCAGGCCATCGAAGGCGGCACGGCCGACCAGCAGGACGCTGCTCCGCAGCAGAACACCCCGCACAAATTCGACAAGCAGTGACAAGCAGTAGGGACTCGTCATGATCGTAAGGATCATGGGGGAGGGTCAGCTGAAGCTGGCGGACAGCCACCTCGGCGAACTGAACAAGCTCGACGACGAGCTGCTTGCCGAGATGGAGAGCGGCGACGGCCCCGGCTTTCGCCAGACCCTCCACGCGCTCCTGGAAAAGGTCCGCGAGCTCGGCGAGCCGCTGCCGGACGACTCCCTGGAGCCGTCCGAGCTGATCCTCCCGGCTCCGGACGCGACTCTCGAGGACGTACGGCAGTTGCTCGGCGACGACGGCCTGATCCCTGGCTGACGTTCGCACTCCAACAGACAGCGGCGCCCCGCTCCGGCCGGTCCGGAACGGGGCGCCGCTGTGTTTCCGCCCCACTCCGGGAGGTACGCGGCCGTCGTGACACGCCGTACCGTTGCTGGATGTGACCTCATTCGCCACCGGGTTCGCCCGCACCCAGCGCTGGCTCCGCGCGCATCCGCTGGCGCTGGACGGCGCGCTGGCCGTGGCGGTACTGATCTGCATGCTCGCCGGGTCCTTCACCGACCCGAACGGACGGCACGGGCCGCAGTTCGGGAGCCGCACCCCCGAACTGCGCAGTGTGGTGCTGATGGTCCTGGTCGCTGGCGCCCTCGTCTTCCGCCGGCGCAACCCGATGGCCGTGCTTGTGTTCACCACCGCGGTCTCCGTCGTCGAGCTGGTCGCGGCCGATCCGCCCGCCCCGGTCGCGATGAGCGCCGTGATCGCGCTCTACACCGTCGCCTCCCGCACCGACCGGCCCACCACCTGGCGGGTCGGTCTGCTGACCATGGCTGTGCTGACCGGCGCCGCGATGTTCTTCGGCTCGACCCCCTGGTACACGCAGGAGAACGTCGGCCTCTTCGCCTGGATCGGAATGGCGGCGGCGGCGGGAGATGCCGTACGCAGCCGCCGTGCCTTCGTCGACGCGATACGGGAGCGGGCCGAGCGCGCCGAGCGCACCCGCGAGGAAGAGGCCCGCCGCCGGGTCGCCGAGGAGCGGCTACGGATCGCCCGCGACCTCCACGACGTCGTCGCGCACCACATCGCCCTGGTCAATGTGCAGGCGGGCGTCGCCGCCCATGTCATGGACAGACGTCCCGACCAGGCCAAGGAAGCCCTCGCGCATGTACGGGAGGCCAGCCGCTCTGCGCTGAACGAACTGCGTGCCACGGTCGGCCTGCTCCGCCAGTCCGGCGACCCGGAGGCCCCCACCGAACCTGCCCCCGGCCTCGATGTGCTCGACGAGCTGGTCATCACCTTCCGGCAGGCCGGTCTGCCGGTCGAAGTCGCCCGCGCCGACGACGGTGTCCGGCTGCCCGCTGCCGTCGACCTCGCCGCGTACCGGATCATCCAGGAGGCGCTGACCAATGTGCAGAAGCACGCGGGCCCGGATGCGAAGGCCGAGGTGAGTGTGGTCCGGGTCGGCCCGACCCTGGAGATCACCGTGCTGGACAACGGCGCGGAGGAGGACGGGCCGAAGGACGGCGGCGGCCACGGTCTGCTCGGCATGCGCGAGCGCGTCACCGCACTCGGCGGCGCCCTCACGGCAGGGCCCCGCTACGGCGGAGGCTTCCGTGTACAGGCGATACTTCCCCTCAAGGTGCGTTTGGCTACCGCCAACGCTCCGCAGACGGGGGAGGACGGATGACGATCAGGGTGCTGCTCGCCGACGACCAGACACTGCTGCGCAGCGCATTCCGGGTGCTGGTGGACTCCGAGCCCGACATGGAAGTGGTCGCGGAGGCCGCGGACGGCGCCGAAGCGGTCGCCCTCGCCCGCTCCGCCAGGGCCGATGTCGTCCTGATGGACATCCGGATGCCCGGTACGGACGGCCTCGCCGCGACCCGCATGATCAGCGCGGACCAGGAGCTCAGCAACGTACGCGTCGTCATGCTCACCACCTTCGAGGTGGACGAGTACGTGGTGCAGTCGCTGAGGGCCGGGGCCTCGGGCTTCCTCGGCAAAGGGGCTGAACCGGACGAACTTCTCAGCGCCATCCGTATCGCCGCGGCGGGCGAGGCACTGCTCTCCCCGGTCGCGACCAAAGGCCTGATCGCCAAGTTCCTCGCGCAGGGCGGCACTTCGGATGACAAGCCGGAGTCCCAGGCGTACTCCGACCGGCTCGCCGCGCTCACTGGGCGCGAGCGCGAAGTCCTCGTCCTGGTCGCCGGCGGTCACCCCAACGACGAGATCGCCGAGCGGCTCGAAGTCAGCCCGCTGACCGTCAAGACCCACGTGAACCGGGCGATGGCGAAACTCGGCGCCCGCGACCGCGCTCAACTGGTGGTCATCGCGTACGAATCGGGCCTGGTACGTCCAAGGGTGGAGTGAGCCGGCCTCGGCGTACTCCAGCCGTGGTATGCGCGAGTTAAGGAACTGGACCTGCGGTCGAGGGGAGAGCCCCTTCGAGTGGCTGATCGTATAAGCGGGGGCAGTCGACCATGCCCTCCTGCCGCTAGCCACAGAAGAGAGACCCTATGTCCTGGCTGTCCAAATTCAGCCTGTCGCAACGGGCCTTGACAGGTCTGATGTCGATCGTCGCGATCGTCTTCGGAGCGATCGCCATCCCGCAGCTCAAGCAGCAACTGCTGCCCTCCATCGAGCTCCCGATGGTGTCCGTGCTCGCCCCGTACCAGGGCGCGTCCCCCGATGTGGTCGAGAAGCAGGTCGTCGAACCGCTCGAGAGCACGCTCAAGGCCGTCGACGGGATCAAGAGCATCACCTCCACGGCGAGCGAGGGCAACGCCGTGATCATGGCCGGCTTCGAGTACGGGGACGGCACCAAGCAGCTCGTCGCCGACGTGCAGCAGGCCGTGAACCGGGCACGTACCGGACTCCCGGACAATGTCGACCCGCAGGTCGTCGCCGGTTCGACGGACGACATTCCGACCGTCGTCCTCGCCGTCACCTCCGACAGGGACCAACAGGCACTCGCCGACCAGCTGGAGCGCACCGTCGTCCCGGCGCTCGCCGACATCGCCGGCGTCGGCCAGGTCACCATCGACGGCGCCCAGGACCTCCAGATCTCCGTCACCCCCGACGACAGGAAGCTCGCGGCGGCCGGCCTGAACACCATGGCGCTCTCCGAGGCGCTGAAGGCGGGCGGCGCGACCATGCCGGCCGGCTCCTTCGCCGAGGACGGCAAGAGCCGCACGGTCCAGGTCGGCGGCGGATTCACCACGCTGAAGCAGATCGAGGACCTGCGGATCGCGCCGACGCCGCCCGCGGACGGCAAGCCCGTACGGGTCGGTGACGTCGCGACGGTCAAGCAGACGCCGTCGACCGCGGTCGCCCTGACGCGTACGAACGGCAAGCCGAGCCTCGCCGTCCTCGCCACCATGGACAACGACGGCAGCGCCGTCGCCATCTCCGACGCGGTCCAGGACAAGCTGCCCGGGCTGCGCAAGGACCTGGGCTCCGGCGCCGAGCTGACCGTCGTCTCCGACCAGGGCCCGGCGGTCTCCAAGTCGATCTCCGGTCTGACCACCGAGGGCGCGCTCGGCCTGCTCTTCGCGGTGATCGTGATCCTGGTCTTCCTGGCCTCGCTCCGCTCCACCATCGTCACCGCGGTCTCGATCCCGCTGTCGGTCGTCCTCGCGCTGATCGTGCTGTGGACCCGCGACCTGTCGCTCAACATGCTCACGCTGGGCGCGCTGACCATCGCGATCGGCCGGGTCGTCGACGACTCGATCGTGGTCCTGGAGAACATCAAGCGGCACCTCGGCTACGGCGAGGAGCGGCAGAGCGCGATCATCACCGCGGTGAAGGAGGTCGCGGGCGCGGTCACCTCGTCCACCCTGACCACGGTCGCCGTCTTCCTGCCGATCGGCCTGACCGGCGGCATGATCGGCGAGCTGTTCGGCTCGTTCTCGCTGACCGTCACCGCGGCTCTCCTGGCCTCGCTGCTGGTGTCGCTGACCGTGGTGCCGGTGCTGTCGTTCTGGTTCCTGCGCGCACCGAAGGCCGTACGGGGGATCGACCCGGAGGAGGCCCGTCGCAAGGCGGAGGAGAAGGAGGCGCGCAGCCCGCTGCAGCGGCTGTACGTCCCGGTGCTGCGCTTCGCGACCCGGCGCCGCCTGACCAGCGTCGCGCTCGCGATCGTCATCCTGGTCGGCACCTTCGGCATGGCCCCGCTGCTCAAGACCAACTTCTTCGACCAGGGCGAGCAGGAGGTCATGTCCGTCAAGCAGGAGCTGGCCCCCGGTACCAGCCTGGAGGCGGCCGACGCCTCCGCGAAGAAGGTCGAGAAGGTCCTCGGCGGCCTCGACGAGGTCAAGGACTACCAGGTCACCGTCGGCTCCTCCGGCTTCATGGCGGCCTTCGGCGGCGGTACGGGCGCGAACCAGGCTACGTACCAGCTGACCCTGAAGGACGCGGCCTCCTACGAGAAGACCCGTGACCGCATCGACGAGGAGCTCAGCAAGCTCGACGGCATCGGCGACACGACGATCGCTGCGGGCGACGGCTTCGGCAACCAGGACCTGAGCGTCGTGGTGAAGGCTGCCGACGCGGACACGCTGAAGACGGCGTCGGAGGCGGTACGGGCCGAGGTGGCGAAGCTCGACGACGTCACCGACGTACAGAGCGACCTGGCGCAGAGCGTCCCGCGGATCTCGGTGAAGGCGAACGTGAAGGCGGCGGAGGCGGGCTTCAACGAGACGACGCTGGGTCTGGCCGTCGGCCAGGCAGTGCGCGGCACCCCGTCGGGCAAGGCGATCCTGAATGACACCGAGCGCGATGTCGTGATCACCTCGGCAAAGCCGGCCATGACGCTGGCGGAGCTGAGGAACCTCTCCCTCGGTGGCGCCAAGCTCAGTGAGATCGCGGATGTGAAGCTGGCGCCGGGCCCGGTCTCGATGACCCGGATCGACGGCTCGCGGGCCGCGACGATCACGGCGAAGCCGACGGGTGACAACACCGGCGCGGTCAGCGCGTCGCTGCAGAGCAAGCTGAACTCCCTCGACCTGCCGGAGGGCGCGACGGCCTCCATCGGCGGCGTCTCGGAGGACCAGGACGAGGCCTTCGCCTCGCTGGGCCTGGCGATGCTGGCGGCGATCGCGATCGTCTTCATGCTGCTGGTCGCCACCTTCAGGTCGCTGATCCAGCCGTTGATCCTGCTGGTGTCCATTCCGTTCGCGGCAACGGGCGCGATCGGTCTGCTGATCCTGACCGGCACCCCGATGGGTGTCCCGGCGATGATCGGCATGCTGATGCTCATCGGCATCGTGGTCACCAATGCGATCGTGCTGATCGACCTGATCAACCAGTACCGCTCGCAGGGCCTGGGTGTGGTGGAAGCGGTTGTCGAGGGCGGCCGCCACCGGCTGCGCCCGATCCTGATGACGGCGCTCGCGACGATCTTCGCCTTGCTCCCGATGGCACTGGGCGTCACGGGCGAGGGCGGCTTCATCGCCAAGCCGCTGGCGGTGGTGGTGATCGGCGGCCTGATCACCTCGACTCTGCTGACGCTGCTGCTGGTGCCGACGCTGTACGCGATGGTGGAGCTGCGGAAGGAGCGCCGCGCGAAGAAGAAGGCGGCGAAGCGCGCGGCGAAGTCGGGGGATGAGTCCTCCCCGACCGCGAAGGAGCCGACCCCGGCCAACGCATAACGCTTCACTCGAGCCACCCGGCCCGGACCCCTGGGGGGCCCGGGCCGGGTGGCTGTCTTGTGAGGCGGGAGCGCGGGGTTCTGTCCCGCGGAG
Source organism: Streptomyces sp. NPDC000880 (assembly GCF_053599675.1). NCBI lineage: Bacteria > Bacillati > Actinomycetota > Actinomycetes > Kitasatosporales > Streptomycetaceae > Streptomyces > Streptomyces sp. NPDC000880. Next base: position 36,389 of record NZ_JBSFMS010000050.1, read on the forward strand.
CGGGCCCGCGGGACGTGAGGCCCTGCCCCACAGCGCCTTCCGGCGGAGAATCGGGACCCCGGGGCAGCCGCCCGGGCTCAGCCCAAGGACTTGTGCAGCACGATGCACGGGCGGCCGTGCTCGGCGTCCTTGCGGCGGGTCAGCTCCTGCCAGCCCTGGGACGTCCAGAAGCGCAGCGCCGGTTCGTAGTTCGCCAGAACCGCGAGGCGCAGTCCCTCCCGGCCCTCGTTGCGGAAGCGTTGTTCCGTCATGTCGGCCAGCGCGTGGCCGATGCCCTTACGGTGCATGTCGCCGTGGATCATCAGCATGCCGATCCAGGGCAGGCCGTCCACCGGATGGCGGTCCAGCAGGGACAGGATCCCGTTGAGCCGGCCCTGTGGATCCCGGGCGAGCAGGATCTCGGCGCCCTCCGCGCCGGCCTCCTTGCGGAGATCCGCCTCCACCCGGGCGGCGCGGATGTTCCCGGGGTCGTACTCACCCGCCGCCCGCCAGTACTCCGGATTGCTCGCGTACAGGTCCACCACCTCGGCGATCTCCCGAGGGGAGAGCCGCAGCGGGGAAAGAAAGAGCGTGGACATGCGGGTCAGGGTATACAGGCGCCACGATGGGCTTGCCGGCCTGCCGCACCTGCGAGGAGCTCCGCATGACGACGTATGTGCTCATCCCCGGTGCCGACGGTCACGCCTGGTACTGGCACCGGGTCGTGCCGATGCTGCGCGAACGGGGACACGACGTCATCGCCGTCGACCTGCCGAGCGACAACACCGCCGGCCTCGCCGAGCACGTCGACGCCGTCATCGGCGCGATCGGGGACAAGGCCTCCGCACCCGGCCCCGGCCCCGTCCTCGTCGCCCAGTCCCTCGCCGGCTTCATCGCCCCCTTGGTCTGTGAGCGCACCCCCGTCGAGCAGCTGATCCTCGTCAACCCCATGATCCCGGCCCCCGGCGAGAGTGCGGGGGAGTGGTGGGACAACACCGGCCGGGCCGAGGCCGCCAAGGCCTTCGCGGCCGAGGAGGGGCGCGACCCCGATGCCGGATTCCACCTGATCGTCGACTTCTTCCACGACGTACCCCAGGACGTCACCGACGAGGCGATGTCCGGCGAGGCGTCCGGACCGTCGGAAGCGTTGTTCGCCGAGCCGTGGCCCCTCCAGACCTGGCCGGACGTCCCCACGCGCTTGCTGCAGGGACGCGACGACCGGTTCTTCCCGCTCGCGTTCCAGCGGCGTATCGCCGCGGAGCGCCTCCAGGGCGTCCCTGTCGAGGACCTGCCCGGCGGGCACCTCGTCGCACTGAGCCGCCCATTGGAGCTGGCCGACCTGATCTGCCGCACGGAGGCCCAGTCCTAGCTGGGGAGGAGTCGTCGTAGGGGCCGACCATGCGTTACGCATCAACCCACCCCCTGGGGGCGCGGCGCAGTGGAAGAGGGCAACGCGGCGGGCAGGGCAAGGCGGCGGACAGGCAACCCGAAGGGGGCGCCCCGGTCGACACGACCGGGGTGCCCCCTTCCCCCTGGTACGTCCTACGGCAGCGCCAGCATCCGCTCCAGCGCCAGTTTCGCGAAGCTCTCCGTCTCCTTGTCGACCTGGATCCGGTTCACCAGATTGCCCTCCGCCAGCGACTCCAGTGCCCACACCAGGTGCGGCAGGTCGATGCGGTTCATCGTCGAGCAGAAGCAGACCGTCTTGTCGAGGAAGACGATCTCCTTGTCGGGGTGCGCGTTCGCGACCCGGCGGACCAGGTTGAGCTCCGTGCCGATCGCCCACTTGGAGCCGGCCGGCGCCGCCTCCAGCATCTTGATGATGTACTCCGTCGAGCCGACGTAGTCCGCGGCCGTCACGACCTCGTGCTTGCACTCCGGGTGCACCAGGACGTTCACGCCCGGGATCCGCTCCCGCACATCGTTGACCGAGTCCAGCGAGAAGCGGCCGTGCACCGAGCAGTGCCCGCGCCACAGGATCATCTTGGCGTCGCGCAACTGCTCAACGGTCAGTCCGCCGTTCGGCTTGTGCGGGTTGTAGAGGACGCAGTCGTCGAGCGACATGCCCATGTCCCGTACGGCGGTGTTCCGCCCGAGGTGCTGGTCCGGCAGGAACAGCACCTTCTCGCCCTGCTCGAAGGCCCAGTCCAGCGCGCGCTTCGCGTTCGACGAGGTGCAGATCGTCCCGCCGTGCTTGCCGGTGAAGGCCTTGATGTCAGCGGAGGAGTTCATGTACGAAACGGGCACGACCTGCTCGGCTATGCCGGCCTCGGCCAGCACGTCCCAGCACTCCGCGACCTGCTCGGCCGTCGCCATGTCGGCCATCGAGCAGCCGGCGGCCAGGTCCGGCAGCACGACCTTCTGGTCGTCGGAGGTCAGGATGTCCGCAGACTCGGCCATGAAGTGCACACCGCAGAAGACGATGTACTCGGCATCCGGGCGCGCCGCGGCGTCCTTGGCCAGTTTGAAGGAGTCCCCGGTGACGTCGGCGAACTGGATGACCTCGTCGCGCTGGTAGTGGTGGCCGAGGACGAAGACCTTGTTCCCGAGCTTCTCCTTGGCTGCGCGAGCACGCTCCACCAGGTCTGGGTCGGACGGGGAGGGCAGGTCGCCGGGGCACTCGACACCGCGCTCGCTCCTGGGGTCGGCTTCGCGGCCGAGCAGCAGCAGGGCGAGCGGCGTCGGCTGGACGTCGAGCTCCGGGCGGGCTTGGGCGGTGGTCACGACACGCACCCTTTCTTTTCTGCAGACAGACCTTCTCGTCTATTTGACGGTATCTATCATAACTGCTTCACGTCAGTTTGACGATGCCGATAGCGTCGATGTGACGCACCCCCCGTCCACAGGTCAGTGCCCCTTGCCGATCCGGTGTGCGAGCATGAAAGGGAACCACATGCGCTCGGCCCGGAATGAATCCGCGGCCACGCCGGTTGCAACCGTCGGCAAGCAGTCTCCGTACAACCCGGGAGAGAAGCAGATGTCCGTATCGGACGAGACCACCACCGTGAGCGACGGCATCCTCCTGTCCGACGCCGCCGCGGCCAAGGTCAAGGCCCTGCTGGACCAGGAAGGCCGGGAGGACCTGGCGCTGCGCGTCGCCGTTCAGCCCGGCGGCTGCTCCGGCCTGCGTTACCAGCTGTTCTTCGACGAGCGTTCACTCGACGGTGATGTCGTCAAGGACTTCGGAGGCGTCAAGGTCGTCACCGACCGTATGAGCGCCCCGTACCTCGGTGGCGCGTCCATCGACTTCGTGGACACGATCGAGAAGCAGGGCTTCACGATCGACAACCCGAACGCGACTGGGTCCTGCGCCTGCGGCGACTCCTTCAGCTAAAGCTGCGTATGTACGAAGGCGGCGGCCCCCGGAAATCAGGGCCGCCGCGTTCGTCATGCCCAGGTGCTACTTCAGAGGGACGGCCTCACCCGTCGCCGCGTCCACGACCTTCCGGTCGCCCAGCGGCTTGTCCAGGGTCACCTTCTCCGTCAGCTCCTTGGCGATCATGATGCAGACGCGCTTCGGATCCGGGTTCGACTCGGTGATCGTCACCTTCACCTGGCTGTCGCTCTCGGTCGCCTTCGCCGCGTAGTCGCTGCACACTCCGCCCCAGAACGTCAGGCTCAGTGTCCGCCCGTCCCGCCCGCCGACGCTGTACGACAGGACGCGCCGGTCGGACGGCGCCGCCGGATCCTGCTGCGGCTCGGTCGGCTTGATGTCCTGCTGCGGCGGCGCGGACTCCGTCAGGTACTTCGGGTCCACCGCGGGGTGCGTGACCATGAACGGCTGGGTGCCGCCGTTGGGCTTCACCTCGAACAGCCATGAGGGTACGAGCGCCTGCTGCCCGTCCACGTACTGCGCGGCCAGCCCGAAAACCGCCTCGCTGACAGTCAGCTGTTCGGGGCCGGCCGGCTTGCCCTTGGGCTCGCACGGCGCGTCGGGCTTCTGCTGGCCCTCCAGCGGCACCGGCGTGGCGCAGCCGCCGATCCCGATCGTGCCGCTGTCCCGGCCGGCCTTGTTCAGCTGCTGCAGCGCCTCCGTTGCGGAGAGCACCGGATACTCGTCGCTCTTCACGGGCTTCTTCAACTGCCCGCTGCCGCCGACCACTTGACCGTCCGCGCCGACCTGGATCCCGGTCGACCAGCCGTACGTCGGCAGCCCGCCGACAACCGGCTCGGCGTTCACCACTCGTACCGCGCCCATCAGTTGGCGGGCGTCCAGATCGGCGTCGCTCTGGCCGAGTGCGCTCAGTGCGGGGGCCGCGGCCTTCTTCGCGGCCGCCTCGCTCACCGCCGCGCTGCCGGCCGGGCTCTCACCCGTCGTCCCCGTGTCGCCACGGGACGGACAGACGTCGACCTTCTTGCAGTTGTCACCGCCCGGCGAGGCCCCGTACCTGGCGAACGTCCAGGTGCCCGGCGCCTGCTTGTTGACCTGGAGCAGCGGGCCCGCGCCGTCCTTGTCCGCCCCGATCTTCCAGGCCGGGCCGTCCAGCCGCGGTGTGCCCGGCACCCCGAGCGCCTTCGCCAGCGCCGTCACCTCGGCCGCGGTGACAGCACCCTTCGTACGGTGGACGGACGCCTTGTCGGGACCGTCCGGCAGCTTGCCCTCGGCCCGGTAGACCATCCCGCCACCCGAGGGGTCGGGCTCACCGGGTGCGATGCCGGGGCTGCCGGTGGAGGTCTCCAGGGACAGCAGCGGCGGCTTCGCGTCGCGCTGCGCACCGCTCTTGGCGTTTGCGCTGCCGCCGCCGGTGCCGAAGCCGGATGTCGCGAAGTACGCACCGCCGCCACCCGCGACCAGCACCGCCGCCGCCACCGAGGCGACGGCGAGCGGGGAACGCCGGCGGCGGGGGCTGTCGTGCGTGTTCTCCGTGCTGCTCACCACATCGCTCCTTGTCTCGTGTCCCCGTTGTACGGGGACACGGATGGGACGGAGCGGGGGAGCGCACGGTTCCCTCGTGCGCCCTCAGTCGTCGGCCTGCGCCCTCAGTCGTCGATCGTCAGTCGCCGTAGTCGGACATCGCGTCGATCAGCCGGGCGGACGAGGCGGGCACGATCACGCCGTGGATACGGGACGGCGACACCGGCGCGGGCACGGCGGCCGCGGGCACCACCCAGTGCGGAGCCATTCGAGCGCAGTCTCCGCGCAGCTGAGCCAGGCTGATCTCGGACTCCCGCGACACGCGCGGGGCGATGGGCTTCGTCATATCCGCACCGTACGCACCAGGGAGTCCCCGAAAAAAGCCCTACTATTGGGTAGTTTCCGCACTTCAGCACGGTTGCTCGAACCGGGTAGCGTTAACTGTCAACGCCCCCCCTTCTCAGGAGCGTCCCAGCCGTGCGAATCGCAGTCACCGGCTCCATCGCCACCGATCACCTCATGACCTTCCCCGGCCGCTTCGCCGACCAATTCGTCGCGGACCAGTTGCACACGGTCTCCCTCTCCTTCCTCGTCGACACCCTCGATGTGCGCAGAGGCGGAGTCGGCGCCAACATCTGCTTCGGAATGGGCCAGCTCGGCACCGAGCCGATCCTGGTCGGCGCCGCCGGGTCCGACTTCGACGAGTACCGCGCCTGGCTCGACCGTCACGGCGTGGACACCGACTCCGTCCGTATCTCGGAGGTCCTGCACACCGCACGCTTCGTGTGCACCACGGACGCCGACCACAACCAGATCGGCTCCTTCTACACCGGCGCGATGAGCGAGGCCCGCCAGATCGAGCTCAAGTCCGTCGCCGACCGGGTCGGCGGCCTCGACCTGGTGCTGATCGGCGCGGACGACCCCGAGGCGATGCTCCGCCACACCGAGGAGTGCAAGACCCGCTCGATTCCGTTCGCCGCGGACTTCTCCCAGCAGATCGCCCGGATGAGCGGCGACGACATCCGCACCCTCCTCGAAGGCTCCACGTACCTCTTCTCCAATGAGTACGAGAAGGGGCTCATCGAGTCCAAGACCGGCTGGAGCGATGTCGAGATCCTGGACAGGGTCGGCCACCGGGTCACCACACTCGGCTCGAACGGCGTCCGCATCGAGCAGGCGGGCGAGGAGCCGATCGAGGTCGGCTGCCCGGAGGAGGACGCGAAGGTCGACCCGACCGGCGTCGGCGACGCGTTCCGCGCGGGCTTCCTCTCCGGCCTGTCCTGGGGTGTGAGCCTGGAGCGCGCGGCGCAGGTCGGCTGCATGCTGGCGACGCTGGTCATCGAGACGCTCGGCACCCAGGAGTACACCCTGCGCCGGGCGCACTTCATGGACCGCTTCACCAAGGCGTACGGCCACGAGGCCGCGGCGGAAGTCCGGGCGCACCTCAGCTAGCGGCGGGGTCCGCCCCGGCCCCCCCACGCCCTGGCGGGCGCGTGGGGGACCCCCAGTCCTCAATCGCCGGACGGGCTTGCTGTCGCCGGACGGGCGTGATTCTGCCGGTCCGGCGATTGAGGAAAAACCCCGCGGGCCCGCACGTCACGCCAGCCGCCGCACCACGTACGCCGCACCCCGGTCCGCCGGCTCCTCCCCCACGTACTCCTGCCCCCGCATCTCGCACCACGCCGGGATGTCCAGCCGCGCCGCCTCGTCGTCCGACAGGACCGTCACCGTCTCGCCGACGGGCACGTCACCGATCACCTTCGCCAGTTCGATCACCGGAATCGGGCAGCGTTTGCCCCGGGCGTCGACGATCAGGGATCCCGCCGTGCCCGCCGCCGAAGGCGTGACCGGCGCGCCGAGCCGCTCCCGTACTTCCGCCACCATCCCCGGCAGGACATCCAGGAAGCGGTCCACGTCCCCCTCCGGCGTGCCGAGGGGGAGCGAGATGCGGACATTTCCCTCCGAGAGCACGCCCATCGCCCGCAGCACATGGCTCGGCGTGAGCGTGCTGCTCGTACAGGAGGAGCCCGACGAGACGGAGAACCCGGCCCGGTCCAGCTCGTGCAGCAGAGTCTCCCCGTCGACATAGAGACAGGAGAAGGTGACGAGATGGGGGAGCCGGCGCACCGGATCGCCCACCACCTCCACATCCGGGATCAGCTCCGGGATCCGTGCGCGGATCCGGTCCACCAGGGCCCGCAGCCGTACCGCCTCGTCCGCAGCCTCGGCCCGCACCGCCCGCAGCGAGGCCGCCGCCGCCACGATCCCCGGGATGTTCTCGAAGCCGGCCGACCGCCCCGACTCCCGCTCGCCGGCGGGGCCTTGGGGCGCGAACCGGACACCCTTGCGCACGGCGAGCAGCCCGACCCCCGCCGGACCGCCCCACTTGTGGGCGCTTCCCGCGAGCAGCGACCAGTCCCCGGCCACCGGCCCCCACGCGAGTGACTGCGCCGCGTCGACCAGCAGCGGCACCCCGGCCGCCCGGCACGCCTCGGCGACCTCCGCCACCGGCTGCTCCGTACCCACCTCGTGGTTGGCCGACTGCAGGCAGGCCAGCGCGGTGTCCGCACGCAGGGCGGTGGCGTACGCGGCGGGGGAGACCGCTCCGGACCGCTCCACCGGGACCTCGGTCACCGACTTGCCGTCCGCCCCGTCCTCCGCCGCCCCCTCGTACGAGGTCGCAGCATGGAGCACCGAGGAGTGCTCGACCGCGGAAACCACCAGGTGACGCCCGACACGCCGACGGCCCGCGAGCGCGCCGGAAATTCCCTGGTGAACCGCGTGCGTCCCCGAAGGAGTGAACACGAGCTCGTCCGGACGGCAGCCCACGGCCTCCGCCGCGGCCTCCCGCGCCGCGTCCAGCAGCAGCCTGGCGCGCCGCCCCTCACGGTAGAGCCGGGCGGGGTCGGCCCAGCCCTCGTCCAGGGATGCCTGCAGGGCCTGCCGGGCAACCGGGTGCAGCGGAGCGGATGAGGCGACGTCGAAGTAAGGCACGCTGCCACGCTAACCCCCATACGCGGAAGGGGCGTCAGATGTCCGCCGGAGGCCGGGATTCCAGGGGCATTCCATCCCTTCGGGGTGTCGGGCGGCGCGTTAAGCACCCTCCCCGCGCGACCCCAAATAGCGTCCAGTAGGGTTTGGTCCGCATAAACATCCAAACCCCTGCCCGCGTCAGGGCCGGCGACCGACCAGCGAGACGGCCGCGGCATGCCGCGCGGGCCGAGACTCTCGGGAAGGCGCTACGTGAGTCCCAACGGCTCCGACCGCTCGTCGCGGCGCCCGATGCGGCGGAAGCTGCTCCAGGTGCTGAGCGCGGGCGTGGTCCTGGCGACCGCCTCTGGTTGCACATACAAGGACTTCCCCCGCCTTGGAATGCCCACCCCGGTAACGGAAGAGGCCCCTCGGATCCTCTCCCTCTGGCAGGGCTCGTGGGCGGCAGCGCTCGTCACGGGCGTGCTGGTGTGGGGTCTGATCATCTGGAGTGTCATCTTCCACCGGCGCAGCCGTACCAAGGTGGAGGTACCTCCGCAGACCCGGTACAACATGCCCATCGAGGCCCTGTACACCGTGGTTCCGCTCATCATCGTTTCGGTGCTCTTCTACTTCACCGCGCGTGATGAGACGAAGCTCCTCACCCTCTCCGAAAAGCCCGCCCACACGGTCAATGTGGTCGGCTACCAGTGGAGCTGGGGCTTCAACTACGTCGAGAACGTGGAAGGCTCCCAGGGTGACGCCAAGACCAGCAAGGAACTGAAGGCCATCCCGGACAAGTTCCGCGCGGACTTCCCGGCGAACGCGGGCGGCGTCTACGACGCCGGTATCCCCGGCACCCGTAATCCCCAGACCGGCAACCCGGGCCCGACCCTGTGGCTGCCGAAGGGAGAGAAGGTCCGGTTCGTCCTGACCTCTCGTGACGTCATCCACTCCTTCTGGGTGGTCCCCTTCCTGTTCAAGCAGGACGTCATCCCCGGTCACACCAACGTCTTCGAGGTGACTCCGAACCAGGAGGGCACCTTCCTCGGCAAGTGCGCCGAGCTCTGCGGCGTCGACCACTCCCGGATGCTCTTCAACGTCAAGGTGGTCTCTCCGGAGCGCTACCAGCAGTACCTGAAGGGGCTGGCCGAGAAGGGGCAGACCGGCTACATCCCGTCCGGCATTGAGCAGACGGACCCGGCCAGGAATGCGGAGAAGAACCAACTGTGAGCATCCTCAACGAATCCCAGGGTGCCGCCGCAGCTGACGACTCGTACGAGAACGAGCTGCCGGTACGGCGCAAGCAGCCCGGCAAAGTCGTCGTGACGTGGCTGACCACCACCGACCACAAGACGATCGGCACTCTCTACCTGGTCACGTCGTTCGCCTTCTTCTGCATCGGCGGCCTGATGGCGCTCTTCATGCGCGCCGAGCTGGCCCGTCCCGGCACGCAGATCATGTCGAACGAGCAGTTCAACCAGGCGTTCACGATGCACGGCACGATCATGCTGCTGATGTTCGCGACGCCGCTGTTCGCCGGATTCGCGAACTGGATCATGCCGCTGCAGATCGGTGCACCCGATGTGGCGTTCCCGCGGCTGAACATGTTCGCGTACTGGCTGTACCTCTTCGGCTCGCTGATCGCGGTGGCCGGCTTCATCACCCCGCAGGGTGCGGCCGACTTCGGCTGGTTCGCCTACTCCCCGCTGTCGGACGCGGTCCGCTCGCCGGGTGTCGGCGCCGATATGTGGATCATGGGTCTGGCCTTCTCCGGCTTCGGCACGATCCTCGGTTCGGTCAACTTCATCACCACGATCATCTGCATGCGCGCGCCCGGCATGACGATGTTCCGGATGCCGATCTTCACCTGGAACGTGCTGCTGACCGGTGTGCTGGTCCTTCTCGCCTTCCCGGTGCTGGCCGCCGCGCTCTTCGCGCTGGAGGCCGACCGGAAGTTCGGGGCCCATATCTTCGACGCGGCCAACGGCGGGTCGTTGCTCTGGCAGCACCTCTTCTGGTTCTTCGGCCATCCAGAGGTGTACATCATCGCCTTGCCGTTCTTCGGGATCGTCTCCGAGGTGATCCCGGTCTTCAGCCGCAAGCCGATGTTCGGCTACATCGGCCTGGTGGGCGCGACCATCGCGATCGCCGGTCTGTCCGTGACGGTGTGGGCGCACCACATGTACGTCACAGGCGGCGTGCTCTTGCCGTTCTTCTCCTTCATGACCTTCCTGATCGCGGTACCGACCGGTGTGAAGTTCTTCAACTGGATCGGCACCATGTGGAAGGGCTCACTGTCCTTCGAGACACCGATGCTGTGGACAATCGGCTTCCTGGTCACCTTCACCTTCGGTGGACTGACCGGCGTCATCCTGGCCTCGCCCCCGATGGACTTCCACGTCTCCGACTCGTACTTCGTCGTCGCGCACTTCCACTACGTCGTCTTCGGCACCGTGGTCTTCGCGATGTTCGCCGGCTTCCACTTCTGGTGGCCGAAGTTCACGGGCAAGATGCTGGACGAGCGACTCGGCAAGATCACCTTCTGGACGCTGTTCATCGGCTTCCACGGCACGTTCCTGGTGCAGCACTGGCTGGGCGCCGAGGGCATGCCGCGTCGTTACGCGGACTACCTCGCCGCCGACGGCTTCACCGCGCTGAACACCATCTCCACGATCAGCTCGTTCCTGCTCGGTCTGTCGGTCCTGCCGTTCTTCTACAACGTCTGGAAGACCGCCAAGTACGGCAAGAAGATCGAGGTCGACGACCCGTGGGGCTACGGCCGTTCGCTCGAATGGGCGACTTCGTGCCCGCCGCCGCGGCACAACTTCCTCACCCTGCCGCGGATCCGCAGCGAATCCCCGGCGTTCGACCTGCACCACCCGGAGATCGCGGCGCTCGACCAGCTCGAGCATGCCGGCCACGGCGCCGGCGCCATCGCCGGTGAGAAGGAGGCAGGCAAGTGAGGATCCAGGGCAAGATGTTCCTCTGGCTGAGCGTCTTCATCCTCGCCATGGCCATCGTGTATGGCGTGTGGTCGAAGGAGCCGGCCGGTACCACCGCGCTCTTCCTGGGCTTCGGCCTGAGCATCATGATCGGCTACTACCTGGCCTTCACGGCCCGGCGGGTCGACTCCATGGCGCAGGACAACAAGGACGCCGACGTGGCGGACGAGGCCGGCGAGGTGGGGTTCTTCTCCCCGCACAGCTGGCAGCCGCTCTCCCTGGCCATCGGCGGTGCCCTGGCCTTCCTTGGCGTCGTCTTCGGCTGGTGGCTGCTGTACTTCTCGGCCCCGGTCATCCTGGTCGGTCTCTGGGGCTGGGTGTTCGAGTACTACCGCGGTGAGAGCCAGAACCAGTAATACCGCTTCAGCAAC